>DATMML010000038.1 GCA_035570235.1 Vicinamibacteria bacterium
AGATCCACAAACTTCGCCTTGTTCTCTCTCGCCTTCTTGATGGCGTCCTTCGGTCCCATACACGCTCCTTTCGCCGCGACCCCCTTCCGGGTCCGCCGCCGCCCTCACTCTATATCAACTTCCCGGCTCCGGCTGTCGGCCCTTCCCATGAGTGTCGAGGGAGTTAGGTCGGTGTGCGGCCAAGGCGGGACATGGGACTCTAGCACCGTAAGGCTCGTCCCGAGAGATGTGCTGGCCCAATCGTGCCGGCGGATCTGGGCAAAGGTCCTGCCCTTGAGGCTCAATCACGTAGCTTCGACTCGATCCGCCGGTCTGGAACGAGCCACATGAACGCCACGAAGACGTATATCCCGTCTGCGATCCACTCGTGGACAAAGGCTGATGGGATCGCCACCGCATACAGTCCGGCGGAGAGTTTGCCCTTCAAGTCTGCGCCCACTGCTGCGGCGAGCCTGGACCCTGGCCCCTGCGCCGCGATGATTGCCCGTTGCAGGATCATGTAGGCGACACCGGACAAGAGCAGCACCCCGCCGTAGATGGCGGTTGGTAGCGAAGCAAAGTTGTTCTCTCCCATCCAGCCGGTAACAAAAGGGACGAGCGACAACCAGAATAGTAAGTGCAAATTTGCCCAAAGAATCTTCCCGTTGATCCGGTCTGCAGCATGAAGCATGTGATGGTGATTGTTCCAGTAGATGCCTAGAAAGACGAAGCTCAGTATGTAGGTCAGGAACACCGGTATGAGAGGACGCAGTGCATGCCAGTCTGTGCCGCGGGGAACTCTCAGCTCCAAGACCATGATGGTGATCAAGATAGCGATCACGCCGTCACTGAATGCCTCGAGACGTCCTTTGCTCATCAATCTGCTCCCGCAACCCTGCCGTTAAACTCCGTGACTGTGCGCAGGCTGTACAAAGGGGGCACAGGGGGTTCCCTCTCAACACTCCTGTCCGGCGCCTCCCGCGGGTTTGCCGTGGGGGAGAGCACCGAAAACGGCAAAAACGGCCGACACTCCTTGGAAGTGCCCCGCCTCAGTTAGCAGCCGGTGCGGGGGGCCTTCATCTCGAGAACGGCCCGCCCGAGAACGTCCCCCTGGCGGAGATGGTCAAAGACCTGATTGACGTCATCGAGGCGCCATCTCTCCACTTGGCAGCGCGCCGCGCCCGAAGCAACGCGCGCCAGAAGGTCCCGCATCTCCCCGCGTGTCCCCACTGCCGAGCCCAGAATCCGAAACTCACCCACCACCAAGTCGTCCGCGAAGAAAGTCAGGTCCTCCTTGGGCAATCCCACGACCATCAAGGTCCCGCGACGACGTAACGTCCTTACCGCCAGGTCGTAGGCAGCCTTGGATGGTGCCGTGACCAAGGCCAGGTGTGGGCCACCGCCCTCTTTCAGCCGGTGGACGGTCTCCGGATCAAGAGCGTTGAGCGCCTCCTTCACACCCATGGCCCGTGCGAGCTGCAACTTCGCGACGCTGACGTCGAGCGCCACCACCTCCGCCCCGAATCCAGACGCCAGCTGTATAGCGAGGTGCCCCAGACCGCCTACACCGAAGATGGCGACACGTTGCCCTGCCGCCACACTGGCGCTTTGGAGGGCATGGTAAACGGTCAGGCCGGCGCAGAACCAGGGCGCGGCCTGGGCCGACGACAGACCTTCCGGGATGGGCACCGCCTGTGCAGCCCTTACCCGCATGAACTCGGCATAACCCCCCGGCGCGTCAACGCTGGTCACCGTTCGCTCCAGGCACACGTTTTCAGCCCCCGCTCGGCAGTGCTCGCATTTCCCGCACACCGAGTGCAGCCAGCCCACTCCAACCCGGGCACCTATGGAGACGCCATTCACGCCGGCGCCCTTCTCGGCCACCCGCCCCACGGCCTCGTGGCCGAGTATTGCGGGCAGAGTCATGCGTGCCGCAACATCGGGCCAGTCACCGGCCGCCATGTGAAGGTCCGAGTGACAAACCCCGCACGCCTCGACCTCTAGCAGGATCTCACCGGCCTCAGGTTCGGGGATTGGTGCCTGCTCTACGACGAGCGCCTGACGGAAACCCCTAAGTTGCGCCGCCTTCATCAGTTCGCCGATTATCTGAGTGCCATTCGCATGGACCCTTTGACGAGTGCCCCTTCGACAAGTCCCCCCAGACCGGCAGAAGGGCAGCAATCCTACTGATACTTCTTAACCAGGGCCGCTAGAGCGCGAATTTTCCCTATTTCCGCAGCTGCGGAAGTACCGCTTCCGGAATGGCACGACAGGCGCACGATGCTGCTTGGGCGAGGTGCCACGTCACTCTCGGTCGGAGTCGGCGTCCTCGAGGTGCCGTTCACGCTTCCCGCGGCGTCCGCCAAACGTCGGCGGGGATCTCGACGCTCCACGTGCTTAACCTCCGGCCCTCCTGGCCGTAGCGCCCGTCATGTGGGCGAGTCAGGTTGCCACGGTACCACGAACCGACGCCGAGTTTTGTCCAATCGCCTTGGGCAGCCTCTGCGGGTTCGCAACCCGCTGCCGGGGGTCGCGTTGGGTCAAGCGCTCCGATGTGAACGACGGCAAAGTCGTTCAGGGCGCAAATCACTGGGGACCAGCGGGTCCCGATAGTCTTGCCACCCGAACGGTCCAGAGTAGCCTGGAATCCCTCTCGCGCTGGCCAGGCTACTGAGTGACCGCCACCGTCCCCACCATGCTGGGGTGGATCTTACAGTGATAGTCCCAATTTCCCGCCGTCGTCAGACTGATTGCTGCGCTTGTCGTCCCTGGCCCGATGGTGCCTGTATCGAAGGCGCCCGAGGTGGCAGACGCGGTGTGAGTGATGCTGTCGCCGTTGTGCCAGGCCACCTTCTGGCCCACCTTCAAACTGGCCGGATTCGGGGAGAAGGACATGCTGCCGTTCTCGCCAGCGATCGTAATCGTTATGTCCGCCGCTCCCGCGGAGGGCTGGGTTGTTGTTGGCGTCGTCGTCGGCGTTGACCCGTACCCGCCACCTCCGCAGCCCGCCGCCAAAGCTAGGGCGAGGAGAGCCAGGCTGCCAATCGTGAGCCTCAAGGATTGCGAGTACACGATACCTACCTCCAGGGCCCGAGACGGGCCCGGTCTTGCCACGGATGCCATCTGAGCAAGGCGCATGCCTGGCTTGAGCATGAGAAGGGCCGGATCTTGAGTGGGAACGCCCAAGGACCGGCGACGAAGGCCGTAAGAGGCCTTACGGCATTCGTAAACAGGCTGATCAGCGATTGATCCCACTATGCCCGCATTGCTCCAAGAGCTCAACAGTCGAGTACGAACAACGGACCGCAAACCGTCAGAACGGCAGGCTGATCGTGGAGTGGGTACTCGGCGTCACAAGCGCTGCTGGGAGGTGGACGGCGTGTTACCTCAGCTCGTTCGCGCTTCGGCCACGTCAGCTCCCCCCTTCACGACGTGCGCGCTCTTAGGAGCAACTGCCAAAGCTACTGCGGTCGCCACAAGGAGCAGTAGCGCCGCGACATACCACGGAGCGCCGGGAATCTGAACCGACCGTTCGGGTGCGATGGAGGCAGCGAAGGTCAGCGAGAAGATCCCGGGCCCTACGATCATGGCGATGCTGCGGACGGAACCTAGGGCACCTTGGAGCGCCCCCTGCTCCGAAGGCGAAACACGCTGGGTCATCATTGACTGAGTAGGCGGCCCAGCGAGCGCCCAGAGACAGTTGATTGGGATCGCGACCAGGAAGAGCCATCCCACGGCTGCCCAGCCGAAGAGCGCAAATCCAACCGCCCCCAAGAGAAGCCCCGCAAACAGTGAGCGCCGCTCACCGAAGCGCGCCACCACGGGGCCAACCACCCCTGCTGAGATCACCATTGTGGCGACGCCCACGAGGGCGAGCACAATGCCGATCGTCCGTTCATTCCAGTGGTATCGGTAGTCTCCGTAGAGCACGAAGACCGTTGGATACACCTCGTGCGCGAGGTAGCCGAGAAAGTTCACGGTGGCGAGCCCCAAGAGCTCCGGATGTGACTTTAGAAGGACGAGGGCTCCAACGGGATTGGCCAGTCTCCATCTGAGTCGGGTCTGTCGCCGCTCGGTAGGAAGCGATTCCGGCAGTACGAGCAGGCCGTAGAGGGCGTTGACCAGGCTGAAGGCGGCCGCGAACCAAAAGGGAAGGCGCGGATTCCTGGCGCCCAGCCAGCCTCCGAGGGCAGGCCCCAGGATGAAACCCACGCCGAAGGCAGCGCCGAGGAGCCCGAACGAGCGAGCTCGCTTCTCGACCGGCGTGACGTCGCTGATGTACGCGTTAGCGGTCGCGATGCTCGCGGAAGTGATGCCGGAAAGAATGCGGCCCACGAACAACCAACCAATCGTCGGTGCCAGGGCCATGACGATGTAATCCAGGCCGAGACCGACGTTCGAGAGCAAGATCACAGGCCTTCGCCCGTAGCGATCGGAAAGCAAGCCGAGCAGAGGAGAGAAGATGAACTGCATTAGCGCCCAAATGGTGGTGAATAACCCTATGAACGCTGCCGCGCGCGCGGTATCGCCGAGTAGAAAGTCGACGACAAGCTTGGGCAGGACGGGGACGATGATCCCGAGTGCGAGCATGTCGAGAAGGACGGTGATAAAGATGAAGTTCAGAGCAGCGCGACGACCGCCGGACTCACCGGGCATAGGCGTGTTCCCGACGCGGCAGAGACCTCTGGTTCATGCCCTTGCAGCCATGCCTTGCGTCTATCGTTGACGTCATGGGTGATCAGAAGGGCGAGGATCTCGCGAACGACGTGGCGGGACCGCAGCTCGTTCACGGCCGGGACCATGCAGGCCTGGTAGCATAGCTAAAAGGGCGGTCCCCGACTATACCAGGTCCTCCCCAAAGCTCCCAGGGGAGACTCGGCTCAGTTCGAAGACCCGCGCACCCTGCAGCCCTTTGCAACCTCGAACTGATCGCGCGAAGAGTCGCGCGTTCCCTCATCCCGCCGCGGGGGGTCTCGTACAGAGTGGAGCCCGTCCCCTTGAAGATGGGGAACACGCCTCGGGGTCTGTCGTGTGGCGTCGGATTCCCGCCGCCTGGGAGTGATCGCCTCAAAGGACGAGAGCCTCCGGAGAGATCGCGAGGAGCAGATCAACACAGCCCGTTTCTGCCGCGTCGTCGTCTCCGACTGTGCCCGATGAGCCGGCGAGTCGTGCCCGGGGATTCGCCTCGGGCGCCTGAAGACGATTGACTCAGGAGCTGGTTTGCAAGCTATCGGAGCGAGTTGCGGGTGTGCCCCGCATGACATAGCTTGTAATCTCTCGGTCATGCAGCCTCAGGACAGAGCGCGGGGGACAAACACGTTCGAGAACACCCGGAGGGCGTTCCTCAAACAAGCTGTCGGAGCAGCGGGGGCACTCTTCGCGCTGCGCAGCAGCCCCGCCTGGCCCTCCGCGGTCGCTGAGCCCGAAGCTACTCCGGACCAGCTTCGGCAGATGCGTCTGGTGGCCGAGGCCTATATGAGGAAATATGACGTGCCCGGGATGGCGGTGAGCGTGGCCCGCCACGGGCAGCTTGTTTACGAGCAAGCCTTCGGCTTCGCCGACAGGGCTCGCGGAGAGCGGTTGACAACGAGCCACCTTTTCCGCATTGCCAGTGTGAGCAAGCCGATAACCTCCGTGGCGGTCTTCACGCTGGTCGAGCAAGGACGTTTGGCCCTTTCCGAAACGGTGTTTGGGCCGCGGGGCGTGCTCCAGAACGACTTTGGCCACCCCCCCTTCCTCCCTCACGTCGAGAGCCTGCGCATCGAACACCTCCTCACTCACACCGGGGGCGGATGGCAGAACGACGGCACCGATCCCATGTTCCGCAACTCAAGGATGAACCACCACGATCTCATCGCCTGGGCGGTTTCCCGGCTTCCCCTTCGCTACCCGCCCGGGGAACACTATGCCTACTCGAACTTTGGCTACTGCGTGTTGGGACGGGCGATCGAGAAAGTGACCCGGCGTCCCTATGCGGACTATGTGCGCGACGACGTGCTGGCGGACTGTGGCGTTCGGGCCATGAGAATAGGCGGGAACACACTGGCGGAACGGTCGTCGGAGGAAGTCACATATCACGGCCAGGGTGAGAATCCCTATGACATGAATATACGCCGCATGGACTCCCATGGCGGTTGGCTCGCCAGCGCCAGCGATCTTGTGCGTTTTGCCGTCCGCGTCGATGGGTTCTCTCCCGAACGAGACATCCTCCGGCCGGAGACGATCCAGGCAATGATTACGCCCACGAACGCGAATCCGAGCTATGCAAAGGGGTGGGAGGTCAACTCCCTGCGGAACTGGTGGCATAGCGGTAGCCTCCCCGGCACCGCCACCATCATGGTGCGGACGAGGAGTGATCTGTGCTGGGCCGCCCTCACCAACACGCGCCGTCAGAAATCCCCTATGGAAGGGGATCTGGATGCCCTCATTTGGCAGATGGTTGGCAAGGTTCCGCAGTGGCAGGCATAGCGCCCTCAACCTGTCGGCCCTCAGCTTGCGTTAGGAGGAGGGGATCTCGACCCTGCCGATTGGGATGATGGGCAGGGTGCTTGAGAGCCAGCTTCGGTGGCATCCTTGCCGTTGAGCCGCGTCTACCGGAACAGGTTGAGCAAGCAAGCCGTTGGTCAGTCTCTTCCAAACGGCACAGGACATGCCGATCGAGGCGCCAGCAGAGGGAGTCGCCGGACGGACATGAGGAGGGGTCTCCTGCTGACTTCGCGTAGAACGTGGCTGATCGCGCTGCTCCTCATTGGCTAGCAGGAGCGCTGTTCGGTCGCCCGGGCATCCACCTCTTATGGACGCTGGCCCGCGACCACCGAAATCGCCCCGCACCTCCCGTCGGATTTGTAGACGATGCGAGCGGGCTCGATCAGGCACATGTCGCCGAGATCTGGGACATGCCCCAGGATGTCGCCTTGGCCGTAACTCAACTAAAACAGCTTCTCAATCGGGCACGCACTTTGAGCTCCGCCCCCGTTGGCGCCAGCTAGTAGGAGTGGTGGTGGCAAGCCCGGCTCAAATCTGACTAGGCATGCCCGGCTGCCCCGCGGAGGGGGAAGTTTGCGCGCGTCCAGCCTGGTCGGTTCCGGTATGTCGCCTTGGGGGCTTCTCGAGGAAAAGAGATAGCCCAGGCGCAAGCCGTGAGAGCGCCTGGGCTATTTGTGGACCAACGGGTGACGACGCCTACTCGTCCTCGCCTTCCTCCACTACTTGGCCGGTGCTGGGGTCGAGGATGAGACGTGATGCGTGATGCTTGAAGTCGAACATGGGGTGCAGGCTGCCCGCCTTGGCGTCGAACGACTGGTTACCGAGGCGACCGAGGGTCCAGTTGTCCTCGATGAACCGCAAGATAGATGACTGGTCGGTCACCGAGCTGTCGACAAAGTTCGACTTGGCAAAGGGCGAAATCACCAACAGAGGCAACCGGGGACCGTAACCGCAGCGGCCCTGGATTACGCCGCTCTTGGCGACACCGCAGGTGCCGGTGCCGGTCAGGAAATCCTCCGAAGTGGCAGACTGGTTGACAATCGGTCCCATGACGTGATCGTACCAGCCGTCTGAGTCGTCGTACGCGATGAAGATCGCTATCTCTTTCCACTCCGGGGAGAGCATCAGCTGGTTGATCGTAGAGACGAGAAAGCCCTGCTCTGCCAGGGGATCCGAGTATCCGGCATGGCCGTCCAGGTAACCAGGAGCCTTCAGGTAGCTCACCGCGGGCAAGTGATTGGCGTGGAATGCGTCCCAAAAGTCCGCCAGATCGTACTGGTGGTTCGCCTGGTCCGTCTTGCCAATCATGTTGACGGAGGTTGGAGGCAGGTGATGCGGATTTGCTGTCTGCGAAAAGTACTGGAAGGGCTCGTGATGCGGGATGTAGTCCCCCTTTGGGAAGCCGTCGCTCCCGATGTGCGTCGCGCCGCAGGTTGCCTTTCCGCTGGTCACCTTGGTGGGCCGGAATCCACCTTGGAACCATCCCCACGTGATGTTCTGGGCGTTCAAGAGGTCGCCCACGTTCGTTCCGGTTAAGCTGATCTGGCCGGGCTGGCCTCCACCGCCAGGAGAGCAGTCGTCCAGGATTGGTCTCGGGTCGCCGACGACGGAACCGTCAACGACGTTACCGGGGCTGTCTGGTTGATCGACGCCATGAGTCTGACCTGCCACTAGGTTGAGGGCGCCCGGGGACGACGGACCAAACGTAGTCCCGAAGGAGTTGTCGCTCATGGCGAAATGCTGAGCATAGTTCCAAAGGGCGGTTACCGTGTTGCCGTCGAAATAGCCCATGACGTCTTTAGCGGCGCAAGTAAGGGTGCCGTCCTTGCCGGGTCCGTTGCCCAACACCTCAACGAACTTGTCCATAAGGCCAGAGTGGAAGGCTTTCTGCTCATCTCCGTAGTTGTGGTCCTGGTCGCAAGTAGCCGCGTGTGTGCGGTCGAAGCGGAAGGGGTTGGCGGAGTTGGGGTTGGTTTGCAGTAAAGGCCGGTTCAGACCGTTGACCGTCGGCGTACCCGGTCCCGCGTGAAACTCAGGCTCGTCTGGCGAATTGTTTGCCGCCTGCGGGTAGGTTGCGAAGTAGTGGTCGAAGGAGACGTTTTCCTGGAAGATCACGACCACATGCTTGATTGGAGTCTTGGTCGGCGAGTCGTGCTCGTCAGCGAACGCACGGGTTGAGCTCGGTCCGGGCAGGATCGCCCACGAGGCAACAAGCGCAATGAGGTTGCGGGATCGGGAGCGGACGGTCAGTCTTAAGGACATGGTTCCTCCATTCAACAGCTATATCGGCAGGGCCAAGGTAGGAGAATGCCGTTCGCGCAGTGTTGTGTACGTGTGAAAACTCAGCGACAGACGGCGAGCACGGGGGAACGTATTCAGTCGAGCGGACGGACGCCCGTTCTAAACAAACAGCTTCGGAGGTTGGGGGGGGGCGCGGTAGGGGGAATCCCTACTCGGCCTTGGACGGGAAGTCCCAGAGAACCGTCACTGGGCTCGTGATACTGGTCTCCTTCGCCACCGCTTCGCCGCGATAGATGAAGCGGGGATGCCCGGCGAGTCTCCAGAAGACGTGCACCTTGAAGCGACCACTCAAGAGCTGTTGGATCGGGCGCTGCTGGGGAGTGGAACCCGCCTTCGCGCTCCAGCGAAGCCGATTCCCCTCCCAGTGATCTCGACGATTGGCGTTCGGCCGGCCTGGTTCCCGGATCGTCGCGAACACGTAGTATTCCGCCCCGTATCGGTGGTAGCCCTGAAACCAGCCGCCACCACCCGCTTCGTCAGGAAGCCCGAGCACGGTGTGCAGATCACGGGAGGAGTACTCGCTGCCCACGTCGAGTGTTGGCATCGCATGGCCCCCGAATAAGGAAGGGCGCAAGGATAACCCATCTCGACCCGGCCGCGTCAATGGGCGAAATCACTCCAGGGGAGCGAGGGTCAGCTTTGCCCTCGCATATCTCTAGGCAACTGTTTACTTAAGGGGAGGATACTCCCCTTTTGGGCGGAGGAGACCCGAAGGGTCTCGGCTTGAACCCACGGACCCATTGGGTGGGCACACTGGTGAGCCTCAGAGGCCCCGGGTGGGCGTCTGACTCCCCGGCAGCAACTACACCGTGGCCGCCTGGTCCAGTCTCACGTGGCGAGCGGGGCCATGTTACAGAAAGCAGCGGCCGGGTATTTTCTTGGGAACCCAGCCCCACCAGCTATTTAGGCGGGCTGGACGGTGGCAAGAGCGAAGCGAGCCTGTCATGGCCGGCCGCGTCTGCTGCCACAGGACCGTCACGGGGTCGGGCTAGCTTCCCTCTAGCGATGTCCCGAAGACAGCGTCCGGTCAGACGCCTCGCCACCCTTCGAGCCGCCCGGCGGAGACGTGGTCGTCACGTGCCGCCGGCGCGGCCCCCCACCTGTGCGGACGAGGCCGGACCACAAGACCGGGAGACCTTGCCGACGGCCGAGGTGACCGCGGATGGGTTCTGGCCCCGGCGAGCCCGCGAATGACGCCCGGTGCGACGGTGATGTGACAGACTCGTGAAGAGCCTTTCGAACGGCTGTCACTAAGTATTTCCACGACCTTCACCGCGACGCAATCTGCAGGCTGCTTAATACCCCTGGACCTGAAGGAATTTCTTAGGTCCGGGGGTAACGTAATGCAAGAGAGCCTGCGCTGATGCGCTGCGACCTCCACGTCCACAGCAAGTATTCAGGCCCCTTGACCCTGCCCGTTTTGAGGAGGCTCGTCCGCGAGTGCTACTCGGAGCCCGCTGCCGTGTACGAGGCTGCGCTCGCTCGCGGGATGGACCTCGTCACCCTCACCGACCACGATTCGATCGAGGGGGCCCTTCAGCTGGCGGGGCGGCCCGATTTCTTCGTGGGCGAAGAAGTCACCTGCGTACTGCCGGAGGGGCGAGAGCTGCACCTTGGCGTGTTCGACATCACGGAAGGCCACCATGCCACGATCCAGAACAGGCGCCACGACGCGGAGTCCCTCTTCGCGTATCTCACGGAGGAGCGGATACCATTCTGCGTCAACCACCTGTTTTCCCCCCTCACCGGCCGCCGGGAGGTGAGCGACTTCCACCTCGCGCTTGCCCATGCTCCACTAATCGAGGCTTTGAACGGCATGCTGCCCGCGCAAAGCAACGAGTTCTCGCGGCTAGTGGGCCGAGCTTGGGGTTTGGCCCCGGTGGGAGGAAGCGACGCCCACGACCTGGCGGGGGTCGCTCGTGCGTACACGACGGTACCCAGGGCCCGGAGCAAGGACGAATTCCTCGCGGGCCTGCGCCAGGGGCTCACGGTGCCGGCTGGCAAGGTGGGGAACCATGCCCGTCTAATGGTGGCGGTGTTCTCGGTGGCCTTCGGCGCATTCGTGGAGGGCGCCGTCCACGCGTTGCGCAGCCCAGCCGAAGGCGCCCGCCTCGCTGCACTACTTACGACACTGCCAGCCCTCGCTCTCGTCCCCCTGGTCGCCCTCGCCAAGTTCACCAAGGAGAAGCTCGGCGCGGCTGCCTTCTACCGGCGTTTCCTCGCCTCACAGCCAGCGCTTCCTGACATCTCTCGGCCCAAGATTCTCGGACGCGGGCTTGCCTTGGGAGGTGGGCGATGAATTCGGTACTAGCCTACGTCGATGCCTCCGATCGTCGGATCTCCTGGCGCCTCAGCGCCTGGGCTCCTCCCAGCTGGCTCAGGGTATGGATGATGTGGGCGACTCGGCTCGGCGATGGCTGGCTGTGGCTTGCTGCGGCCGTGCTCCTCTTGGCCGCGGGCGGGCCTTATCGCCTCCTTCTCCTGGCGGCTACGGTGTCCGCCGCCACTACCAACACAGCGACCGTCGTTCTCAAACGGGGTCTCCGTCGTCGGAGGCCGTCCACGTATGGCGGAAACCCCTTCTTCGGGGTGGCGCCCTCCGAGCTGTTCGCCTTCGATCAATTCTCTTTTCCTTCCGGACACACGATGAACGCCTTCGCTCTCGGTTCTGTCCTCGTGCCCGCGCTGCCCGCCCTGGCGGTGCCGGTGTTCTTGGTCGCTGGGAGCATCGGGGTGTCGCGCGTCATCCTGGGCCTCCATTTCCTGAGCGACGTCCTGGTTGGAGCCCTTCTCGGCCTTTTCATCGGCGGGACCGCCTACGCCTTCATCGTGGCGTAGCGATGCCAGGAAGTCATTTCATCGTCACTGACCCGTCACGTTCGGCGATCATCCTGGGGCAGGTGAATGCTGCGCTCGGTAATGATTCGTTGGACGCGGCTGTGGCGCAGAGTAGCTCTTCTGGCAGCGTTGGTCCTGCTCGCCCGAATCGTTGCCCAAGCCGACTTCTCCGCGGTCCCCTCGATTGCCCCCGCCGCCCTCTGGCTGATCCTGGTTCCTTATTTGATGTGCCTTTCCTTCGATGCTCTGGGCTGGCAGCGGTTGCTAGCGCAGACGGGATACGGAGTGGGTTTCGGACCGCTCTTGGTGGCGCGATTGTCGTCGGAGGCGTTGGGCCAAAGCGTGCCCTCGGGAACGATCGTGTCCGACGGCTTGTCACAACATTTGCTCACGACCCGCAGTCACGTTTCTCCCGGAGCGGGAGTCAGCAGCCTGCTCGCGAGGCGAGTGTTCGTCGGCGCGACCCACGGGAGTCTACTCGCAGCCGGGGGCGCTCTGGCCTTGCTTTACACGGACTCGAGCCCTGCGGTTGTGGCCATGCATGCCTTGGCCCTCGCGGCGGGAATCGCGCTGGTCGTTCTATCGGTCCTCCTCCCGCTCGCCTTGACAAGAGGCTCTCTGGGGAGACGGGTGCATGGGTTCCTTCTGGCGGTCCCGTATGTCCGCTTGCGGTCCTGGCTCGGTGTGAATCAGCACCACTTCCTGGAGGTGGATCAGAAGCTTGCACGATGCTTCGGGATGCCCGCTGGGGAACTCGCGGGGACGGCAGCCTTGTTTCTCTTGGCCCGTTTCGCGGAGGTCCTCGAGACGGTTGCGATCTTGAGCCTTCTGGGTGCGCGAGTCCCCATCGTCGAAGTCATCTGCTTCGAGAACCTCCTGTCCCTCGTGCGCGCCCTCGCCTTCTTTCTACCCGGGGGCTTGGGGGTCCAGGACTTGGGCTACGTGGCGGTGCTGAATGGTCTCGGCGTCGTGGAAGCAACGTCCGTCGGTGCCGCGTTCGTGCTCGTGAAGCGTATCAAGGAGATCGTCTACATCGCGACGGGCTACGTGATCCTGGCGCTTGGCGGTCGGTCGGAAAAGAGGGGGAGCGTGCGTACTGAGAAGCACGGAGGGGAATACAACGTGACCGGGCGGCGGCCGAAGGTGCTTTTCGTCTGCGGATCGCTCAACCAAACGACGCAGATGCACCAGGTGGCCCGGGAGCTGACCGACTGCGATCACGGTTTTACTCCGTATTACTGCGATGGATTCCTCGAATGGTTGCGCCGCATGCGACTTCTCGAGTTCACGATTCTCGGGTTCAAGCTGCGGGCCCGCTGCCTGGACTACCTCGAGCGAAACGAGCTTCCGATCGACTTCGAGGGGCGAGCCGGCGGCTACGACCTCGTTCTGACCTGCTCCGATCTCGTGGTACCCCGGAACGTTCGAGGCAAGCCCGTCGTCCTTGTCCAGGAGGGGATGCTCGACCCCGCGACTCTGGGCTTCCGGCTCTGCAAGCGCTTCTCCTTCCTTCCCCTGTGGCTTGGCGGGACGTCGACCACCGGGCTCTCCGGCCGCTATGAGCGCTTCTGCGTCGCGAGCGATGGGTATCGAGACCTTTTTGTGGCCAACGGGGCGGCCGAGGAGCGCGTCGTGGTCACCGGGATCCCCAACTTTGACGACTGTCGCCGCTATCTCAGGAATCAGTTTCCGCATCGCAACTATGTGCTGGTCTGCTCGTCGGATGCCCGGGAGACTTTCAAGCGGGATGATCGCCGGCAATTCATCGAAGAGTGTCTGTGGGTCGCGAGGGGGCGTCGCCTCATCTTCAAGCTTCACCCCAATGAGGATGCCGGCCGGGCAGCGGCGGAGATCAAGAGATGGGCACCGGAGGCGCTCGTGTACTCCCACGGCAGCGCCGAGGAGATGATCGCCAACTGCGACGTCCTGATCACGCAATATTCATCCACTGTTTTCGTGGGGCTGGCCCTGGGCAAAGAGGTCCACTCATACTTTGACCTAGCAGTACTCCGGCGACTCATGCCCGTCCAGAACGGCCGGGCGGCGCGCAACATTGCCAACGCCTGCCGAGACCTACTCGCCGCCTCGGAGCCGGTCAGGGCAACGTCGGTCGAAGCTTTCGCCGCGGCATCTATGGGCACCGGGCGGTGAAGACCCTAGTCCTGGTTCAGGCCCGGGTGGGGTCAACGCGCCTGCCCGGGAAGGTGCTGCTTCCGGTGGCCGGCGCACCCCTCCTTCGAAGGATGCTCGAGCGGGTGAGGGGAGCCCGGACCCCCTTCGAGCTTGCGGTGGCCACCACGACGGACGCCGAGGACGAGGCCATCGTGAGCCTGTGTCGGAGGATGGATGTCCGATGCTTTCGCGGCCACCCCAGCGACCTCCTGGACCGACACTACCGCGCGGCTGCCGAGGCCCGCGCGGATGTCGTCGTCAAGATCCCATCCGATTGTCCGCTCATCGATGCCGGCGTCATTGACAGGGTTCTGGGGCTGTATCGCGAGGACACCGGTCGCTACGACTTCGTAAGCAATCTTCACCCTGCCACCTATCCCGACGGGAACGATGTTGAGGTCGTGTCGTTTGCCGCCCTGGAGACCGCCTGGCGTCAGGCTACGCGCGCCCTGGAACGGGAGCACACCACCCCCTTCGTCTGGGACCAACCTGAGCGCTTTCGGATCGGCAACGTGCGGTGGGAGACCGGGCGGGACTTCTCCATGACGCACCGCTTCACCGTGGACTATCGCGACGACTACCTCTTTGTGACCGGAGTTTATGAGGCCCTGTGGAGCCAGACACGACCCCTCTTCGACTTGAGTGACATTCTGCGGCTCGTTGGTGAGCATCCGGAACTGCTCGAGCTCAATGCGCGGTTCGCGGGTGTCAACTGGTACCGCCATCACCTGGATGAGCTCAGAACTGTTCAGCAGTCCGAAACCCGGTCGCCCGAGGTGGGCCGATGACGGCCACGACGAGCGCGGTGCAGTCAGCGATGGCAAGGCCTCCCGCCGTCGATCTGGCCGCGCTTCACTCCTTGGCGCTGCGCGTGCGGGAGAGCGTATTGCGCATGACCCTCGGGGGTGGCTGCTTCGTGGGCGCCTCGCTCTCTTGCGCCGACGTCCTCGTCCATCTCTACGGGCGGGTTCTCAGCGTGTCGCCCGAGTCACTGGCCGATCCCAGCCGTGACTACTTCTTCCTATCGAAGGGACACGACGTTCCGGCCCTCTACGCCACGCTGGCCGAGCTGGGTTTCATTGACCGCAGCCGCCTGGGCAACCACCTCAAGACCACCGATTCGATCTACTGGCATCCGAGCCGTGATATTCCCGGGGTTGAGTTCCACTCCGGATCCCTCGGACACCTCCTCGCCGTGGCTCTGGGAGTGGCGCTGGACATCCGGCTTCGAAAGGGACGCAATCGCGTCTTCGTTCTCCTTGGTGATGGGGAACTGGACGAGGGGTCGGTCTGGGAAGCCTCCCTGGTGGCGAGCGGGCTTGGGCTCGAAAACCTCGTCGCCATCGTGGATCGCAACGGTGTCCAGGCGAACGCAAGGACCGAGGAGCTCCTGCCCCTGGAGCCGCTGGAGGCCAAGTTTCGCGCGTTCGGCTGGGCCTGCCGCAGTGTGGATGGGCATGACTTCGGCGCCTTGGAGGACGTTTTTCAGACCCTGCCCTTTGCGGCGGGGCGCCCCAGCCTCATCCTTGCCCACACCGTGCGCGGAAAGGGCGTGCCCAGCCTGGAGGGACGCGTGGACCGCTGGTTCGCCCGCTTCCAAGCGGGGGAGGTGGAAGCCCTCATCCGAGAGCTCCGTGGTGGCCCCCGCGCCAACCTGGCGGGTGACGGGCTCGTGGTGAGATGAAACCATGACCTACGAAGATGCTCTCGGGGCTTTGGCAGGGTCCCGCGAGGACGTTGTTGTCCTCACGGCGGAGAATCGGGCTCCGATTCGCAACCTGCCATCAGCCCTTGGAGAGCGGTTCGTCGATGTTGGCATCTGCGAGGAAACCCTGGTCGGGGCCGCCGCCGGCCTGGCCCTGCGCGGACGCACGCCCGTGGTCCATGCCCTCGCCGCCTTTCTCACCATGAGGGCCTTCGAGTTTGTGCGCACGGACGTGGGCCTCGGCCGCCTGCCCGTGAAACTTGTCGGCTACGTGCCAGGTTTCCTCTCCGAAGCCAACGGCCCCACCCACCAGGCTCTCGAAGACGTCGCGCTCATGCGGGGCATTCCGGGAATGCAGGTCTTCTGTCCGGCCGACGAGATGGAGCTGGTTCAGGCGCTACCCGTCCTGTGCGACGACCGCTCACCGTGCTACATACGGTATAACGCCGGGCCGGCCCGGGCTCCCCACACACGTCCCTTCGCAATTGGCGAGGCCGAGGTTCTCGGGGAGGGGAACGTGGTCACCATCCTGACCTACGGTCTCCTGGTGCGGGAGGCGCTCAAGGCGCAGGAGCACCTGGATTCGCAGGGAGTGGCCACTCGGGTGGTGAACCTGCGAATGCTCAAGCCGATTGACGAAAGGGTCCTCCTTGAGTCTGCGCACGATTCACAGATGGTGGTCACTCTGGAGGACCACTTCCTTGTGGGGGGTCTGCGCTCCATCGTTGCCGAATTGTTCGTCCGCCAGGGGCTGGTCCGCCCTCTGCTCCCCATCGCCCTCGAGGAACGGTGGTTCAGACCGGCCCTTCTCGACGACGTGCTGGAACATGAAGGCTTCGAGGGCGGGATGATCGCGAAGCGGATCCTGAGAGCCCTGGAGTCCCCGCCTAAGAGAGGAGAACGGGCATGGCCAATGGTGTGAAGTTCAACGAAGCGTATCCCGACATCTCTACATCGGATGCCTTCTATGTCCGTTCTCAGGGCCTCATCCCCGCCGCCACCCAGACTCTGGCCAAGGGTCCGCAGCAGTTCGTACGGGGGGTAGCCCCCAAGTACCTCCGGCGGGGGAAGGGCTCTCACGTCTGGGACGTCGACCGCAACGAGTACATCGACTACAGCATGGGCGTGGGCCCGATATCGCTCGGCTATAGCTACGGGAAGGTTGATCAAGCCATACGGGCCCAGCTCGAAGACGGGATCACGTTCTCCCTCATGCATCCTCTTGAAATAGAGGTGGCGGAGCTCGTTCGTGAGGTCGTCCCCAATGCCGAGAGCGTCCGGTTCAGCAAGACCGGCTGCGACGTCACGAGCGCGGCGGTGCGCCTCGCCCGAGCCTTCACCCGTCGGCCCAATGTCCTCTGCTGCGGGTACCACGGCTGGCACGACTGGTACATCGCCGTGACGGATCGGGCGGCGGGCATTCCCGATCGCGTGAAGGAGCTGACTTTCACTTTCGGCTACAACGACATCGGGTCGGTGCTCGAAGCCATCGACGGTGACACGGCCTGCGTGATCCTCGAACCCGTGACCTTCGAAGCGCCCCGAGACGGTTTCCTCAGCGAGCTCAAACGAGCCTGTGCCGCGAACGGTACCCTTCTGGTCTTCGACGAGATGTGGACGGGCTTCCGGCTCGCCCTGGGTGGCGCTCAGGAGTATTTCGCAGTGACCCCCGACCTGGCGTGCTTCTCGAAGGCGGTCGCCAATGGCATGCCCCTCTCCCTTCTCACCGGGCGGGGGAAGGTGATGAGCCTGCTCGACAAGGACGTGTTCTTTTACACGACCTTTGGAGGCGAAGCCCTGTCTCTGGCCGCGGCCTGGGCGACCATCACCGAGCTTCGAGACAAGCGCGTGCCCGAACACCTCGCCCGGCAGGGTCGGAAGCTGCGCGAGGGCTACAACCAAATCACCGCCGATCTGGGCATGGACTACACGCGGTGTGTGGGCTTGGACTACCGCACGATGGTCGTGTTCGATTCAAAGGCCGGGGATCCCCTGGAACTGAAGTCTTTGGTCCAGCAAGAGCTTCTGAAGCGGGGGATCCTCTGGGGAGGCTTCCACAATCTCTCTTTCTCCCACACCGACAACGACATCGACTACACGCTGACCGCCTACCGCGAGACCCTGGGCCTCCTGCGTCGCGCGGTCGAGCAAAGATCGGTGCGGGCAAGCTTGCGGGGGGAGCCGGTGGAGCCCGTTTTCCGTCGCGTCGGCCAGTTCAACGTCAAGCCGCGACCGGCGGCGATGCACGCTGATAAATGACCTCCCAGGGGTTCGCCTTGGACGGGAGAGTTGCGGTCGTGACCGGCGCGGCCGGGCTCTTGGGAACCCGCCACTGTCTGGCCCTCGCCGAGGCCGGCGCCAACGTCGTCGCCGTTGACCTAAAGGAACAAGACTGCACCGACCTCGCTCTTCATTTGCGGGCCGCGCACGGCCGAGAGGCCTATGGGCACGCCTGCGACATCACCGACGTGGGCTCCGTAGTCCGCCTCCGGGAGGCCGTCCTCCATTGGTTCGGGCGTGTGGACGTGCTGGTCAATAACGCCGCCGTCGACGACAAGGTCGAGCGATCGAATCCGAAGGAGGTGCTGTCTTTCGAGAAGTATCCCCTGGAGCTCTGGGAGAGAGCTCTACGCGTGAACGTCACGGGGACGTTTCTCTGCTGCCAGTCGCTGGGGACGGAGATGGCCGCGCAGGGGCGGGGGAGCATCATCAACATCGCTTCCACGTACGGGGTGGTGGCCCCGGACCAGTCCCTCTACCGCAACGCCGACGGTACGCAGACTTTCTTCAAATCTGCAGCGTACCCGGCGACGAAGGGTGCCGTGCTCGCCCTTACCCGCTTCCTGGGGGCCTACTGGGGCCGGGCCGGGGTTCGCGTGAACGCGCTGTCTCCGGGGGGCGTGGAGAACGGCCAGGACCCAGAGTTCGTAGCCCGGTATTCGGAACGCACGCCCCTGGGCCGAATGGCCCACGCCTCGGACTACGCGGGCGCCCTCATCTTTCTCGCCAGCGACGCCTCGGACTACGTGACGGGGGCGAACCTGATCGTCGACGGTGGATGGACGGCATGGTAAGCGCCGCCTCCGCCGCGTCCGGTCCCGCTCTGCTTGCGGGGGAACTCGTGGAGCGCGCCCGCCGCCTTCGCCTGGTCCTCACCGATTGCGATGGCGTCCTCACCGACGGCGGAGTGTACTACGCGGCCGAGGGGGAGGCCCTGCGGCGCTTCTCCGTTCGGGACGGCATGGGCGTCGAGCGCCTCCGGGAATCCGGCATCTGGACCGCGATCGTCACGCGCGAGCGCTCGCCGTTGGTGGAGAGACGGGCGGCCAAACTGCATCTACCCTACCATTTTCCGGGGCTCCAGGACAAAGCGGCCCACCTCGACGCGATCCTCCGTGATACAGGCCTCGACACCGCCTCGTTGGCCTATATCGGCGACGACGTGAACGACCTGGGGATCATCGCGGCCGTGGGGGAGCGAGGGCTGACGGCGGCGCCGGCGGACGCCATGCCGGAGGTGCTCGAAGCCGTGCACTACCGCTGTACCGCCCCGGGCGGGTCCGGGGCCTTTCGCGACTTTGCCGAATGGATCCTGAGATTGAAGCGTGAAAAGGAGGCACCATGACCAAAGCCGCTGTGCACGTCGGTGGTCGCTGGATCGGCGAAGGGGAGCCGGTCTTCGTGATCGCGGAGATCGGCATCAACCACAACGGCTCCTTGGAACTCGCAAAGAAGCTGATCGACGGAGCGGTCCTCTCGGGAGCCGACGCCGTGAAATTTCAGAAGCGGACCCCGGAAGAGTGCGTCCCTCGGGAGCAGTGGCAGGTCGAGCGAGATACGCCCTGGGGACGCATGAGTTACATCGATTACCGGCGTCGGATGGAGTTCGGAGAGGCGGAGTTTGCCGCCATCGACCGTCACTGTCGTGAGCGGGGGATCCTCTGGTTTGCTTCCTCTTGGGACGATGAATCCGTGGATTTCATGGAGCGATTCGATCCGCCGTGCCACAAGGCCGCCTCCGCCTCGCTGACCGACCACGACCTTCTCCGCAAGATGCGCTCCACCGGTCGTCCGCTCATGATATCGACGGGGATGTCGACGATGCAGGAGATCGAGATGGCGGTCTCAGCCGTCGCCGAGGGCCCGCTCCTCCTGGCCCACGCGACCTCGACGTACCCGTGTCCCCTCAGTGACCTGAACCTTCGGATGCTCCACACGCTCAAGCAGCACTTTCGCGAGCACCCGGTCGGCTACTCCGGCCACGAAACCGGGCTGGCGCCCACCTGGGCGGCGGTGGCCCTGGGCGCGACGTTCGTCGAACGGCACATCACCCTCGACCGCGCCATGTGGGGGAGCGACCAAGCGGCGTCCGTCGAGATCGGCGGCCTCATGCGCCTCATCTCGAACATCCGAGACATCGAGCGCTCTTTTGGGGACGGCGTCAAGCGCGTGTATGCCGGGGAGCTGCCGCAGATCGAGAAGCTTCGGCGCGTGAAGAGCCGCTTCCCGGCCGCCTCCTGAGGCGTCGCTTGCGCGGGCTGTGGTGAACTGGAGCATATTGGCCCCTGCGACGATCGTCGCAGGAGTGTGGGTGTTCGCCCTGCTCGAGCGGGCCTTCCCCTACGATCGGGGCCAGAGAATGCTGCGCGAAGGCTTCTGGACCGATCTCATCTTCTACACGCTCATCCAGAGCTACGTCCTGGCGCTCCTGATCGCGGCGCTCACGCGATGGATCGACTCCAGCACCGGCTGGTCACGCCTGCACCTGGTATCCGACTGGCCCCTGGCCGGTCAGGTGGCTTTTTTCCTAGTGACCCACGATTTGTATATCTACTGGTTCCACCGCTGGCAGCACCGCTCGCCCGTCCTCTGGAGGCTTCACGAAGCGCACCACTCGGCGAAGAGCGTCGACTGGTTGGCCTCGACGCGCTCGCACGCCGTGGAGATTCTGGTCAATCAGACGATCGAGTTCGCCCCCATGGTCCTTCTGGGTGCTTCCCCTGAGGTGCCCCTCATCAAGGGAATGATCGGCGCCCTTTGGGGGATGTACATTCACGCGAACATCGGGGTGCGGACGGGACGCCTGCAGTATCTGATCAACGGCCCGGAGGCGCACCGCTGGCACCACGCCCTGGACGCCGACGCTCACGGCAAGAACCTGGCCACCAAGCTCGCGATCTGGGACCGGCTCTTCGGGACCGCGTGGCTGCCCGAAGGCCGCAAGCCCTCGGGTTACGGGCTCAGCGACGTCGACTTCCCAAAAGGCTACTTCCGGCAAAGCCTCTTTGCCCTACGCGCTTGGGAGTGGGGCACGACAGCGGCGTCAGCTATCGACCCCGGCCCCGGGAGGGATGGCCAAACCGCGGTTCCCTAGGGCTCCGCGGGAAAGAGGCGGGCGCGGCTTTCGAGACCGTCGCGCAATACGGCCATTTGCTTCTGAAGTCGAACGCATACCAGGCGGCGAATGAGGATGCGTTGGAGCCAAGTGAAGCCGGGTCGTGTGTCCGTCCGGGTACGGGAAACGAAGACGAGCCAAGGATCGCCACCGCCAGGCTCTTCCACGAAAGCGGTGGTCCTCAAGGCGGAATCGAAGTAGTGACTCGCGTAAATCTGCTTGGACGCGGCCAGGACCACCCGGTGCGAGCCAATGGTCCTTCTGAGGAGGGTCACGTGGTTGATGCTCACCACGACGTGGGCCCAGAGCCTCTCCTTGACCCAATATAGGAAGTCCTCCGCTCCCTCGGGTCGACCCCGGGGAAACTCCGTGAGGTAGCGGCGCAGCTCGGGAACAGTGTCGAGGGGTCCCTCGAAACGGCGGAGGAGCTCGTCGAGATTCTCGGCGGCGCGAACGGGCTCCCGCGCGTCCTCGTACACCGGGAGGGCGGAGTTGCCATGGGCCATGTAGGACTTGGCGTAGCCAGAGAGCATCTCCCGAAAGAGATCGCCCGCAGCCTGCCGGTGTTGGGGCGAGGACCAATCGATCTCCTGACGGAAGCGCCGAATCCACTCGCCCGACATCCTCACGTCGCAGTCGCCGACGCGACAGTTCCGCAGGCAGTTGAGGTCTCCGGCGGGGAGAGAAAGGTCGCTGAAGTCACGGAGAGTGGGCGGGGAGCCTATCTCCTGGATAGCCAGGACGTCGCCGTCTCCACGCCGCCCCTCGACATCCCGGAGACGGTCGAGGGCCTGGTCAGCCGAGGATCGGACCCGCAGGACGCCGATCGCCATCACCTCTGACCGGTCCCGGGTCTCGACGACCCTAGCCACGGCCCGGCCCCGATCGATGGTGCGGACGTCATCCTCGGTTAGAGATTCCTCGCGGGGGACGAAGAAGGGGCGAGCGCTCCAAATGGCGGCGTGACCACCGGCCTGGTAGGGCGCCAGCAGAAGCCCGAGCAGCGCGGTTGCCGCCCCGACCCGGGCTGGCTCGAAGAGCATTTTTCCTTGTACCGCGGCCCCATGACGAGATCATCACGATCCGGTGACGATCGAAAGAAGGGCTTGAGGCTTCCCCGCGCAACCCTCGCTGGAGAAAAGGAACACGTTCTTAACAGGAATGCCCTTCAGCCCAGGCACGATGGTCTCGAATGTCACGCGCGTCGGGCAGACGGCGCGCGGAAGGGAGGCGCGACCTGTGCCCTGGATTGTTCCTTCCCACCAAGCGCCGGCCCTCCTCTTGAAGGCCTGGCGACCGCGCTGGTTCTCGGGACTGGCGCTGGTCCTGGGGAGCCTCGCCCCCGACCTCGAGTTCATCGTGCCGGTGAGAAGGGAGACCATTCTCGGGCACACCGTGGCCGGACAGATCCTGTTCACGGTTCCAGTCGTGCTCGCCCTCTACGTCCTCACGACGGATCTCGTCATTCCCTGGCTCGTGCCCTACCTATCCCGTTGCTGGCATGATCTGGCTGCGCTGGAGAGGCCGCGGGGCCGAGCCTGGTGGGGGGTCGTGCTCTCGGCCGTTCTAGGCGGGCTCACGCACATCGTCCTCGACGGATTCACCCACGGCGAAGCCTCGGGGGGGTGGGCGGTCCCGTTTTTCCCGCTCCTCAGCCTCAACGTGCCCTCTCCTCTCGGGCCCCTTCCCGTCCATGATCTTCTCCAGATCGTATTCACGGTTGTGCTTGGGGCCGCGGCTTTGGACGCTTGGCGGCGTATCGCAGGTCAGCGGCTCCTTTGGAGTTGGCGGAACCGGTCTCCGCGGCCCGTCCTCGCGGCTTCGCCGACGGGGCGTCGCAGGGTGCTCCGCTGGCTCACGGCCTGCGGCGCCCTCGGGGTGGCGGCAGCGCTCTTCTTCAAGCCGGCGGCGTCAGCGGGGTATGCCTTGGAGCTCGCCGCCTACGGCTTTCTGGACGGGATCGCGGGCGGGATGCTGCTCGGGGCGGCAACGCATCGCCTTCTCCACGCTCGGCTGCGGCGCGAGGCCGCACTGGAGGCGGCAACGCGGGTGAGGCTGCTCCAGCCCGGGGCCGGCGGTTAGGGCCGTACCGCCCGCAACCGGCGGGGGCGAACCTCCGCGGACATATCCACGCGCACGGCGAGACCAAGGGCTTTTTCCAGGAGCTGGGTCCGCCGTCCCGCACCCCATATCTCCAGCTCGTAGTCGCCTTTGGCCTCACCCCGCACGCGCAGGAGCCCCGCTCGCTCGGAAACGGCGAGCCGGCGCACCACTTGCCGGTGGCTGCGATCGAGAGCGTCCGCGACGCGAAGGAAGCCCGCCAGGACACGCACCGTGCGGCGCGAGTCACGGGGCAGGGCGGCGAAAGCGGCGTGCTTGCGCCGGGGCTCGCCGCGGCGGTGATAACGAGCCACGTTGGCCACCACCTCAATCTCGGCGGGATGGAAGCCGCGCAAGTCGCCGTTCTTTATGAGGTAGTAGGTGTGCTTGTGGTGGCCCGGATAGGAGATGTGGTGCCCGATGTCGTGGAGGAGGGCGGCGTACTCGAGCAGCGCGCGATCGCCGTCGCTGAGGCCGTGACGATCACGGGTCTGGTCGAAAAGGCTGGTGGCAAGGGTGGCCACGTGGCGGGCGTGGGGCTCGTCGTAGAGGCAGCGCTCCGCGAGGGCGATCACGCTTCGGCGCCGCACATCCGGGTATGCCTCGGCACGGGCGAGCGACCGCGGGTGGCGTTGGATGTAGTCGATCAGGATGCCTTCCCGAAGCGCCCACTCGCAGAGCACCAACTCCTCGATCCCCAGCAGATCCAGGATGGTGTCCAGAATCACGGCCCCCGCGGGGATCACGTCCGCGCGCAGCTCGTCCATTCCCGGCATCCGCAAGCGCTCTTTGAAATCCGCCGCCACCAGCCGTTGGCGAAGGGCGTGCAGGGTGTTTGCCTTGACGCTCAGGTGATGGAGGGTCTCGGCTGGACGACCCGTCTCCATCTGATGGGCCATTGCCCCCAGGGCCAGGATCGTGCCCGAGGTGCCGATCGCGACCTCGACGTTCGTCCCACGCACCCGCTCCACGTCGGGCTCCACCGCCTCACGCACGTGCCGCGCCAGGCGCTCCTCGCTCTTCTTGGTCAGGGGATCGGACTTCACGAACTGCTCGGCCATGCGGAGCACACCCAACTTCTTGGACGCGGCCCATTCGAGCTGGCTACCCTTACCCAGGGCCAACTCAACGCTTCCCCCACCGATGTCCAACACCAGTGCCCGTTTGCCTTCCAGGTGGATGCTGTGGAGGGCAGCCAGGTAAACCAGGCGGGCCTCCGCCTCTCCCGTTATCGCCCTCGGCCAGACCCCGATCTCGCGTCCGACGCGGTCCAGGAAGTCCTCCCCGTTGCGGGCTTCGCGGATGGCGGAGGTCGCCACCGCGATGATCTTCTCGGCCCCTTGGGTCTCGGCCAGGCGGGCGTATTTCTTGAGCACGTCCAGGCCACGGCTGATGGCGACGGCGGGGAGCCGCCCACGGGAGAGGGTGAAGGCGCCCAGGCGGACCATCTCCTTCTCGCCTGCCACGACCCGGAAACCCCCGGAGGCGGTCACTTCCACGATGACCATGTGGATGGAGTTGCTCCCGAGATCGATGGCAGCGATGCGCACGGCGGTCGGTTCATTGTAGCCGCGACCACCGGCGACGGGGGGCACGCGAACGCGATAAAGACCCACGATCGCAGGCTAGCCACTGACCGGGAAGACGGGATGATCAAGCCATGACGATCTCGTGACGACGCGCCCCGCTGGTGACTTTGGAAGGCAAGGCGGGGTCGGTCGCGTGCACTGCTCGCAGGGCACGAGGCCAGAGGTCGCGATTCTGCGCCGTCTCTACTCGAGCAGCCTTCCCCTGGTCCCGTCACCCAGACGTCATTCCGGCGGTGCGCCGGCGTCATGAAGGCGGGGTAGCCTTGTCAAGGATGGGGGTGTCTCAGCGGCGCATGCCCGACCTGCAGAGCGGAACCTGGCTCGGATGGAGGGTATTCGAGGCCGTCTCCCGCAACAGCTTGATCTACAACCAATGCTGGGAAGACCCGGCGGTGGACCGCCAAGCGTTGACCCTGACCCCCGCCGATCGTGTCCTGGTCATCACGAGCGCCGGCTGCAATGCCCTCGACTATGCCCTCCTGGGAGCGCGGGTTCTGGCCGTGGATCAGAACCCTCGCCAGAACTACCTGCTAGAGCTGAAACGAGCGGGGATTCGAGCCCTTGACTTCGAATCGTTCTTTGCCCTCTTCGGGCAGGGCGGCTGCGGCCGCGCCCGCCAGATCTACTCCGCTCTTCGCCCGGCCCTCTCCGAGCCGGCGCGTGGTTTCTGGGACCGCGAGGTACGGCTGTTCGAGCCGGCGCGCGCGCGGGGCCAGAGCTTCTATTACGGTGGTACCTCCGGCTTGGTCGCGCTTGCCGTCCAGTGGTACGTCGAGCACGTGGCCAAGGTCTGGGAAATCGTGGAGCGGATATTGGCCGCGGCAACGATCGAACACCAGGTCGGCATCTACAGGAGTGAGCTGCGCCATCGACTGTTCGGCGCGCACCTGCTCCGCTTGCTGGGAAGCTCGACCGTGCTCGCCCTCCTGGGGGTGCCGGCTCCCCAGCGCCGGATGGTCCACGCCGGCTCCGGCGGCTTTGCCGGATTCATCCACAGCTGCCTCGACCATGTGATGTCGGTCTCGCTGTTGCGCCAGAACTACTTCTATAGCGTGTACCTAAACGGCCGCTACACGCGCGAGAGCTGCCCGGAGTACCTGAAGGAAGCGAACTTCGCGCGGCTCAAGGCCGGTCTCGTGGATCGCATCGAGACGTTCACGGGCACAGTCACCCAATGCCTCGCCCGCCAAGAGGAGCCGGTGACGGCGTTCGTCCTCTTGGATCACATGGACTGGATGGCTCCCCAGCCGCGGCTCCTCGAAGAGGAGTGGGCGCGGATTTTCGCCATTGCTGCTCCCGGGGCGCGGGTCATCTTCCGCAGCGGCGGCCCCGACGCCCGCTTCCTGCCGGCTTCCATACTCCGGCGGCTGGCCTTCGCGCGCGAGCGGGCGGCGGCTTTGCACCGCCAGGACCGGGTGGGCACCTACGGATCGTTCCACATCGCGAGCTTCGCCAATGTCTGACGCGTCCACCTTGGACCGGCTCGGGCTGGAGGCGCTCGATCGCTTCTATCGGCGCCAGGCCGGGATCTACGACTGGACGCGGCCGTTCATCCTGTTCGGACGGCGCGAAATCGTGGCCGGCTTGGCGGCGGGTCCGGGGAACCGCGCCCTCGACGTGGGCTGCGGCACGGGCTGGAACCTGGGCTCCCTGGCTCGCACGGGAGCGGAGGTCGTGGGGATCGAGTGCTCGCCGGCCATGCTCCAACGAGCGGGACAGCGGGTCGCGCGCCTTGGTAGGAAGTTCCGCGTGAGTCTCGACCCACGACCCTACGGCACACGCGCCGACTATCGGGATCAGGCCGACCGCATCCTCTTCTCTTACTCACTGAGCATGATGCCGCCGTACCTGGAGATTCTTGCCAACGCACGCGCTGACCTGCGGGCGGGCGGGCGGATTGGGGTAGTGGACTTCCTGGACGCGTTGCCTCCCGTGGCCCAAGCGCTCGCGCGCAGCCACGTGGCCCTGGGCCGGGAGCGGCTAGACGAACTCCGCCGGCTCTTCCCGAACCATTTCCTCAAGATCTGCGGTACCGGGCTTTGGCGCTACTTCCTTTTCTGGGGTGAGGCCGGCTAGACCTACCCTCAGGCGCCCCGCCTAGCTGCCTGGCCGGTTAGTAGCATCTCTGCATGACCCGCGCGGTGATCTGCGACGGGGCAGGTGGGTTCTCGCCCAGGCCAAGAGTGTGCAACATCTCGTGGATGACGAAAGCATCGGCGTCCGATGCATTCCGCCCCGCCCGGTCGGCGAAATGAGACACGCAGACGTACACGATCCGGCCTCCCGGCGTGGTGGCTCCGAGAATCGTCCCTGCCGAGCAGAGGTTTTGGCTGGACCCGTCATAGAAGAGCAAACGGCCGAGATAAACCTGGGCCGTCTCGCCAAGCGTGTCGAGGGAGGCCTGGAGCGGCTTGCCGGAGGCGTCGACGAAGTCTGAAAGCACCTTCTGGCATGAGGTGGCGGCCAGGCGCCGGCTCGCATCAAGAACAGCCCGCTCGACCGCCCCGCGAGCGAGGCCGCGAATGCGAACGTTGGCCCCGTGGCGGCCCGCGGCCGTTGCTTCCGCCGGGTATCGCCTGAGGGACGAGCCCTCCCTGGGGTCGGAGCCGTGGGTCGAAGATGGGGCCAGAGCCATGAAGACCGCGGCGAGCAGGCTCGAAGCGATGGACCCCGGGTACATGGTCGACTCCTTCTCCTGAAACGGCGCGGCCAGGCCCGCCGGGCGATGGCTTCATGCGCCATCCTTAACATCGGAGCGGGCGACGGGAAAGTCCTAGGAGATGTCTAGCGAGTTTCTAGGGTTTTCGTGGCCGGGCATGGATTCGCCAGAAGCTAGGGTTTTTCTAGGTGCCCGGCATGCCGGAACAAATTCAGAGATGGGTTCGTCCCTTCGGTTGGTCGGGGAGCGTGAAGAGGCGCGGTCGTGCCTCATGTTGGTGTAGACCTGACCGGGGGGTCCCATGGACCGGCAAACAAGGGAATACCTGAGGGGCTTCGAGCGGGCCGCGTTGCTTGTTCAACGCGTACTGAGCGACCCGCCGTCCTACAAGAACGCCGAGAGCTACGTCGAGGATGTAGCCGATCTCCATGTCCGGGCGAATGACCTACTGCGGCGTGGGATTGCCGTGGGGTGTCTGTCCGCGTTGGGAAGGTAGTAAGGCGCTCGGATGATCGGGGGCCTCATTGATCGAGCGTCTCAGGGAAGGACGATGTCCGGGAGACGCGGAAGGTGAAGGCCACTGAGCCTAGACGGAATTCGTCTCCATCCGCTAGGCGCGTCGGACTTGCGAGCCGCTCTCCCAGGGTGAAGGTCCCGTTGCGGCTTCCCAGGTCCTCGAGGATCGCCTGCCCATCCGAGATCCGCAGGCGGGCGTGGCGGCGGGAGACACCCGCCGCGTCGAGGGGCACGATCGAGTTAGGGTGACGGCCGAGGAGGTACTCGCCCTCCGCTAGGGCCACCAACCCTCCCTCCCACGCCAGGCGATAGACAAAGGGACGGTCGGCCTCCGGAAAGGCTGCGGGTCCGAGCTCGCCTGCTTCGCCGCAGAACGCGTAGCCAAACCCATGGACGGTGCGAACGAACAGCGGGTTTCGCGCCCTGTCCCCGACCGCGGTGCGGAGCTCGGCGACCAAGTTGGGGAGATTGGCCTCCAGCACGTGGGTATCGGGCCAGAGACGCTTCTGGAGCTCCGCCTTGGCTACCACCCGGGGCCGCTGCTCCAAGAGCGCCTGGAGCAGCTCAAACACTTTGGGCGTCAGGTGGACCGGCTGGCCCGCCCGCCGGAGCTGCCGCGTCTCTGTGTCCAGCAAGCAATCGCCGAAGAGGAGCCGCACCTTTAATGCCCTCCTGGGTACGGCATGAGAAGCCCAGGCTCCCTTTCTCTGGCCCGAGTGGCGTCTTGATTATCGCGCGGACGGCTCGGGTTTCGAAGGTGGGGGAGTGCGGGCGCGGGCCCGACCCGGAAAGGAGTGGGCGCCGCCGGCAGGTCTAGGGTTTCCCTAGGAGTTCGGTCCGGCGTCGAACAAAGCCTTTCCAGCCACGTTCTTCACAATACGCCGTCCACGATGCGGGCGGTCAAGGAGGGTGTGATGGCGAAATGGGTCCTCAAGGGTCTAGGGGCGGCAAGCCTGTTGGCCGTGCTCGCGGTGTTTTCCATGCCCGTCGAAGCTGCCGAGATGGCTTACAAGATCCCGTTCGGCTTCACCGTCTACGGCGCTGAGCTTCCACCGGGGACATACACCGTGTCCACGAGGGGAAGTGCGCTCCTCGTTCAGGGCTTCAACCACGGCGCGGTGGTCCTGACCATCCGCCTCGAGTCCGGGAAAGATGCGGGGGCGAGGCTTGTCTTTTCCAAGTACGGCGACCAATACGTGCTCCGGCAAGCCTGGATCGGCGAAAGCGTCGGGCGCGAGCTCCCGCGGCCTCGCTTGGAGCGCGAGCTCGCTGAGGCGACGCAAAAAGGAGCGACGGCCACTGCGGTGGAGAGGGTCGTCATCCCGGCCCTGTAGGGGTCGGGCCAAGGCGTCGCAGGGCCGGCAACCCGAGGACAGTGTTCTTCGGGTTGCCGGCCATCGCTTCACCGAGCGCCGTTTCGTCGGCGGTCTCCACGGGCACTAAGAACCGCTCCAACCGGGGCCGACCCCCGCCATGGCGATGGACAGCCCGACGCCTCCGCTGCCCGTTCCTTGCGGAATAGATACTCTGCGTGAAGCTCCGAGAGCAGGGCTTGCAGCTCCTCGCGGGCTCGCCCGAGAGAGGTCCGCGGAGTCCGATCCGGGATTACTTTGGAGCTCCTCCGCGTGTTGACTTCGTCGTGCTGTAGAATCATCCGAGCAAGACACGGACGCTGTAGGGAGATGGGCAACGTCGAGGCGAGCGGGGGGCCTGTGCGCCGCGCGGGCCGACGGCGCGACGTGTCCGCAGAGGAGACCGCCGGGCAGATCTTGACGGGCCTGCTCCAGCGGCGTAGCTTGAGAATCCGTCCGTCGACAGGAAAAGCGACATGCCGGAGGAAGGCCGCCGTTTCGGCCGCTACCAGATCGCCGAGACGCTGGGAGCGGGCGGGATGGGTGACGTCTACCGCGCCCGAGACCTGCAGCTTGGGCGTGACGTGGCGGTCAAGTTCCTGCCTGATCGCTTCGCGCTCGATGTCGCACGCCTCGCGCGGTTCGACCGCGAGGCGCGGGCCGCTTCCTCCCTGAACCATCCGAACATCGTCACCGTCCACGAGGTAGGCGAACTCGACGGCGTGCCTTACATCGTGATGGAGCGGGTGGAAGGCCGGACGCTGCGGGAACTCCTGACCGACCGGCCCATGGCCCTGCGGATGGCCCTCGACATCGCTGCGCAGACTGCCGATGGGCTCGCCAAGGCTCACGGCGCGGGCATCGTTCACCGTGATCTGAAGCCCGACAACGTCATGGTCAACGCCGACGGCTTCGTCAAGATACTGGACTTCGGCCTCGCGAAGCTGAGCCACGACTCAAGCGTCGGTGATGCGTCCTCCGCATCAACAACAACCGGAACCGACCCCGTCGTGCACGATCCAGATACGAAGGCAGGAGGAATTCTAGGCACGGTCGGCTACATGTCCCCGGAGCAGGCGGCGGGCCGGGAAGCGGACTTCCGGTCGGATCAGTTCTCCCTAGGCGTCATCCTTTACGAGATGCTGACCGGGCGGCGGGCATTCCAGCGAGCTAGCCATCCCCAGACCTTGACCGCGATCATCGAGAGCGAGCCGGAGCCGGTGGAGAAGTACAACCCTGGCGTTCCCGCCCCCGTGCGCTGGATCCTCGAGCGTTGCCTGGCCAAGAAACCTGAGGATCGCTACGCCTCAACCCTGGACTTGGCCCGGGAACTTCTGGTGGTCCGCGAACACCTGGCCGAAAGCCTGCAGATCTCCACCCCCTGGGCGCGGAGCCCTCGGTTCCGCGGGCGAAAGTTGGCCGTCGCGCTCGGGGCCGCGGCGGTCGTCGCCGTGGGGGTCATCTTCCTTTCGCGCTCGCTGCTGCCCCCGACTCCGGCGCGTAGTCCCGACGCAAAGAGACCCGTGGTGGCCATCCTTCCCCTCGCGAATGTGAGCAGCGATCCGTCTCTCGACTATCTCGGTGTCGGCATCGCGGACCTCCTTATCACCCACTTGGCCTCCCTGCCTGGGCTCACCGTCGTCTCGCGGTCGGCGACACTTCCTTACCAGGGGCAGCTACAGGTCACAAAGAAAATCGCCGCTGAACTCGGGGCCGCCCTTCTGATCAACGGGGCCGTGCATCGGTCGGATAGCAAGCTCTTGGTCACGGTAAACCTCGTTCGCCCCGATGACTCGGTCGCTTGGGGCGGGGACTACGAGGCGAAAATGGAGGACCTCTTCTTGCTGCAGCGCCGCCTGGCCGAAGGCCTGAGCGCGGCATTGCAGGTGACCTTGACCGCCGCCGACCGAGAGCGGCTGGCCCGGGCGCCCACCACCGACGTGAACGCCTTCGCGGACTATTCCCGGGCTCGCGCCCTCCTCGAACGCCCCGATGTCAAGGGGAACGTTGCCGGGGCCATCGAGGCCTTCCAGGCGGCGATCCAAAAAGACCCGAAGTTCGCTTTGGCTCACGCCGGTCTCGGCGAAGCCTATTGGGCCCTTTACCAGGAGACTAAGGATGCAGGAGCTCCGTCGCGGGCAACGGATTCAATCACGGAGGCGCTGCGCCTCGACCCCGGCCAGCCACGAACACGCTTTGCGCTCGCCCTCGTGTACAAGGGCACCGGACGCACCGACCCGGCGGTCGAGGAGCTCCAACGGGTGCTGACGCTGCAGCCGAGCGACGACGATGCCCACCGGCTGCTTGGGGACATCCTCTCCGACCGGGGACGCCCGGACGAAGCCATCAAGGAGTTCCAGAAAGCCATTCAGCTGCGGCCCAAATACTGGCCAAACCACAGCCACCTCGGGGGCGTTTATTTCCGCACTGGCCGGTTCATGGAGGCCGCGGCCGCGTATCGTCACATCACCGAACTGCAGCCGGACAACTCCCGGGGGTTTCAAATGCTCGGCGCCGCCTATCAGGCTATGGGAGATAAGCGTCAGGCCATCGAGAACTACCAGATGGCACTGGCGCTGGGGCCCGATGCCCGGGCCTACTCTAACCTCGGGAGTGTCTACTACAGCGAGAAGAAGTACGCGGACGCTGCCCGGGCCTATGAGGAGGCGGCCAAGCTCGAACCCTCGCCCGTCAAATACCGGAACTTGGGTGACGCGTACGATCGCATGGGGCAACACGAGAAAGCCAGCGATTCATACCGCAAAGCAGTCGCTCTTTGCGGGGATCAGCTCAGGGTCAACCCCAAGGATGCGGAGGTCCTGGGCATGCTGGCCATCTCCGAAGCCAAGCTGGCCCGGCGGGCGGAGGCAAGTCGGCACGCGGCCGAGGCTGTCAGCCTACGACCGAGCGACGCCGGCCTTCTTTACCGCCAGGCGGTGGTCCACGCCCTCGCCGGAGAGCAGAGAGAAGCACTGGCCGCGCTCGAGCAGGCCCTGGGCCGAGGCTACAGCGTTGCCCTCGCCCGCGACGATGACGACCTAGTCTCACTCCAGGCCCTGTCCCAGTTCCAGAAACTCATGAAGGGGTCCCGCTGAAAGAAAGGAAGGACCTGATGCGTCGATTGAGAGTAGTGGTACTGAGCCTAGTCCTCGCTAGCGTCGGCGCGAGCTGTTACAAGTTCATCGGTTTTCCTAGCTACGGGAAACCGATTGTCATTGCCGTTGTCATCCAGACCGAGAAGGGCAACTGCATTACGCACACGTCTCCAGAGTGGCAACCCGTCAGGCGCGGTGAGACGTTCAAATGGCATATCGTCGCCGAGGACACATGCGCGAAACCCCCTGATGTGACGTTCCAATTCGAGAAGTCCGACGCAGTGAAAGTCACGGACATCAAAGACAATCCGCGTCAGAAACAGGGCGAAGCCATTGGTGTGTGTGGTCGTTACAAGTACAAGGTTCTCATCAAGAACAAGGTCGTCGAGGATCCAGAAATCGAAATCTGGCCCTGAGCGAAAGGGGAGAAAGATCCGACCCAGGGATTGCGCCTGTCGACTGCAGGTGGGACTGTCCCCGGATACGAAGCTTAATCGGGGCGTCCGAGCCGGGAGCTCAGCGTCGATTCCTGGTTCATAATGCGCAAAGGCGAATCCAAGCTGACGATTAGGAAGCTCAGGCCTCCCAGTGGCCCAAACGAACCCTGGTGGTGGCGTAGGCGAGTAAAGTAGCTTAGGAGGCCGTCATGACGCGTACTATTCTGCTTGCGGCAATTTTGGTTTCGGGGATGGTTGGGGCGGAGGAGCGGACCACTAGCCACGAAACCAACTACAGGATCGCTTCGACTCGATGCTCGGTGAGCAAGCGCTGCTGGCCAGATCGCGCGGAAGCTCCTTGCGGCCAAGCCGACAAGCTGAAGGGTCTGTCCGGAGGTCAAGCAAAGACAGGCCTCTACCAGAATGATTTGGATCAATGCCTCAGCGCAGCGGAGAAGGCCGACTGTTCGAAAATCCAAATTGATCTGATTCGCTTCATGAACGACAATGCGAACGCAGCCTGTCATGGGTATTCCGACTACTCTCACCAGCGCGGTCGGTACGCACCCGAGAAAAAGTAGGGAGTATTCGGCGGTACGGGTTTCTAAGGCCAACTGATCGCGGGGAGGCCGGCGCCACAAACGGTCCCGACCGCGCATCCCCGCCCGCGGGACCGCTCGAGAGAGCGGGGAGTGGCCGTTCAACTTATTTCTGAAGGTCCCGCAGTATGCCGGTCAGCAACTCGTTGAACCGCGCCGGAGCCTCGAGCATCGGGTAGTGCCCGACGCCCTTGATAAAGACCGCCTGGAAAGCCGGAAGAACCTTGCGGTTGGCATCGATGTTGGTGGGATTCAAGTCACTGTTTATGGCACGAACGGGCACCTTCATCTCACCGAGGGCCGGCTGGGGGTCGTAAGTCAGGACGGCCCGAATGGACGGAATGGCGACCTCAGGAGGAACGGATAAAGCTCCCGCGAGCATTCGCTCCTTCACGGCGGGGGGCGTGCCGGGGGCAAATAAGCGCTGATTCATGAACTGCGTGGTCGTGCCCTTGTAGTCGGCCTCGAGCATCTGGATCATGCCCGCAACCTGCTCTGGCGGCACCCGCTCGCTGACGTTCTGGAGGGTGTCTACCGGCACGATACCCACGACACGGCCAGGCATGAAACGGGCCGCCTCCAGGCTCACCGGTCCGCCCATGGAGCTCCCGATGAGCACCACCTGCTTGAGCCCCAGCTTCTCGACCACCGCCTTCACGTCTTCGCCGAAGGCGGGCATGGACCAATCCTTGCGACCTCGGCCGGACTCGCCGTGTCCGGCCAAGTCGAGAGTGACGACGCGGTGCCGCTTCGCGAAGACAGGGACCTGGTTGTCCCAAAGGTGTTGGTCGCAGCTCCAGCAGTGGACGAACACGAGGGCGGGCTCGCCCTTGCCTTGGTCCGTAAAGTGAATCGGGACGCCGTCGGCGGAGCTCACCACGCCGGCCGCGAGAACGAGAGCGTTCAAGAGCATATGAGCCTCCTTGGAGAACATCCATCTTAGCAAGGGTCTGGGGGTTGAAGGCCATTCAACGCGACGCAAAGGCTCCTGCTGCCCCCGCCCTCCCGGTGCTGCTCTTGGAGACGGGTGACTCGGACCCCTGCATCCCACAATAGGGGAGCAGCGACCAAACAGCGAATTGCAAGCGAGGCCGCCATCAGACGGCCGCAGGTCGCGCAGCCGCGTCCTAAGAGGTGTGACGAGGTGTTCCTGCCCGGCGAGCGTGTGGCCGTATGCAACCGCCTCCTGGCTCGTCCTGATCAGCGTTGCAACGACCGGCCCCCAAGACAACCCTGAGCAGGCGGCTGCTCAGGAGAGGGCACACGAGGCGGAGCGGGCCAAGCCCGCCCTCAAGCGGGCTCCGCCTAGACGTGGACAAACACGTCGAGCAGCTTCTCGCGGGCCCCTGACAAGGCGGCTAAGAGAAAACGGACCAGACCGCTACTTCCTTTACCGGGTTCGAAGCGCGGGCGGCGTCAGCTACTGGCTCCGAGAAGACCGTATATCCGACGCCCTGCGTCTCAATAGCCCGGCGCTTCGCCGATTGAGCTCGCTGCGACCTTTCCGGACCTCGACAGCGCCACAAAGGGGTAGCGTCGCATGGAGCATACCTTCGAGACGCCGCGGCCGACGGTGTCCGCGTCGCCCCCACCGCCGTGGGTGACGATACCTTGCCGACCACGCAAGGATTGAGTTGGAAAATCTCCTGGCACGGGCAGCGACTGGGACGAGCCCAAATCCCGAGACTAGCAACTGACCACGCTCGGATACAGTCGGCTGCCCCGCTTGAACACTTGACAGGAGCAGCTATATACATGACAGTGGCAGATAGATGAGGAAGAAGAAGATGGCCCAGACGGAGCTCGATCACAAAGTAGACGCCATGCGCCGTTTCAACCGCTTCTACACGAAGCAAATCGGTGTCCTGCGCGAGGAACTTCTTAAGAGCCCCTTCTCCTTGACGGAGGGTCGGGTTCTGTATGAGCTGGCGCATCGCGAAAAAGCCGTGGCGACCGCACTCAGCGACGAGCTGAGCCTGGACTCGGGTTACTTGAGTCGGATCCTGCGCGCCTTCAAGAACCGCGGCCTCATCGCCAAAGAGAGGTCGACGGCCGACGGTCGCCAAAGCGTCTTGTCGCTGACAAACAAAGGACAGGAGTCGTTTACTGTGCTCAATACCGCCGCCCGCGAGGAAGTCCGGGCGATGTTGAGCGCTTTGCAACCGAGGGCCCAGAGCCGGTTGATCGAAGCCATGGAGGCCATCCAGGAGCTGCTCGGGGCCCGCCCCGACCAGAGATCGCCGTTTCTACTGCGGCCCCACCAGGCCGGCGACATGGGATGGGTCGTCCACCGTCATGGCGTCCTCTACGCCCAGGAATACGGATGGGACGAGCAATTCGAGGCGCTCGTAGCGAGCATCGTGGCCAAGTTCATTCAAAACTACAACGCGAAGCGGGAACGCTGCTGGATTGCGGAGAAGGACGGAGAGCCTGTGGGCTCTGTGTTTCTGGTCAGCCGGTCGAAGAGAGTCGCGCAGCTGCGCCTTCTGCTCGTGGAGCCGAGGGCGCGGGGGCTGGGCATCGGCGAACGGTTGGTGTTCGAATGCCTGCGTTTTGCCCGCCAAGTCGGCTACCGGAGAATGATGCTGTGGACTAACGCCGGCCTTGACGGCGCCCGGCATATTTACGCGAAAGCGGGCTTTCGACTCGTCGAGGAGAACCGGCACCACAGCTTTGGCCACGATCTGACCGGGCAGACCTGGGAGCTGACGCTGTGAGCTCTAGAGCGTCGGAGGCCCTAACGGCGGCGCTAGATTCCAAAATGCCGAAGTACGGTACGGGCGGCAACGGATACGATGGCCCAATGCATACGGCAATGACAACGACTTTCTTGCGATGGCCTCGTTGAGGCCACATTGTTACGCCAGCAAGAAGGGACAGGACTATTGCGATGCCGGTAACCAACCCCCCTACCCAATCGGGATGGTAGCCGTCCACACGGACCTCCTTATGGAATCTAGCTGTCGTAGATGATACCTCGGAGCGCTTGACGGAACGCGAGCATCGGCAAGCCGTTGCGACCGAGCAGAGGCGGCCCTCTGGTCTAGGGCAGCCCGGATTTCGGTGACGAGGTTGGTGAGGCTCCCTTCCCCCGCATTGGCTGCGGGCCACAGTCGTTGCAACAGCTCAGTCCTGGCCACCACGGTAGGGCGGGCCCCGATCGGATCTCCAAGAGTTTGAAGGCTCTTGGCGACAGGTGAACGGGCTGCCCGCGGCGCTGCACCAGACGAGCTGTTGACCGCTTACTTTCCGAACCTGATTTCCACTCTGATGCCTAAAAAGTGTCAATTGCTGAGAACTTCCTTATGACATGCGCCCGAGTGATGTCTATCTTTACTCCAAGTTGATGATCGTGCTTCGGCACGACCCCGCGGGCCGGGCTGCCTCGGTTGCCGCGTCCTTAGCAACAAACGCTGTCGCCGATCTCGTCCCCTGGGAGGAGCCCGCTGGGGTGCTTTTTTGGAGGAGCGACGTTGCGGCACCCGCGCGCCCTTTCCCCGTCCCGGCGGTGGGGTCTGTAGGCCAGCGAACCAGAACTCGCACGCTACAGAACCATCGCTGATCCGAGGATGAACTCGCCGTGGTTTGGGGACTAGAGAGAGCTAGACAGCCCCGTGTCAACCTTTGGTAGCCGCGCTTCACTCTGGGAAGCGCGGCGCCGGAAGAGATGAAACAATGGCCGTCCTCGAACCCACCGATACCTTGCGTTGCATCAGGTGCCGCAATCTCACGGGGGTCGCCAACCTGGACGTCACACCCGGAGGCTTCCTGATCTGCAGCACCTGCGCGAGACGGCGCCGGATCCCGTCGGAATCAAGTGGCACCGTCGTGTTCATCGGCCCTGACCGGGAGGAGCGCAGCATGGCGCCTCTTCGAGGCGGGCCGCCTGCGGACGAAGGTGGTCCTCAGGGGACTGGGCACGGCCCATAGCCACCAATCAGCCGGTTGTACTTGTCAGCGAGCGCGCGCCGTCCCTGCTGCAACCGGCTCGGGCGAGCCCCAATTGCCGAGAGCGCTCAGAGGGTGTTTTCGGTGGCGAAGGGCCAACCCTAGCCAGCGGGGCAACGGGTGCCATCAGCGCGGATGGCGACGACGGAGAGAACGCGGTGCGGGTTGCACCCAGCTTGGCTCCGCGGAAGGCCCGGCGGGGGGGGCCGCTTGCTCCAGGCCGCAGGGACTGCGCCGGAGCCTGGCATCGCGGAGCTTAGTGTTTTGGATCCAGCAAGCCAGTCACTGAACGCTTCTTCCCGCACTCGAGGGCAACCTCTTTTTGGGGCGTGTTCCGGTCGTCACGGCGTCGACCCAATTGCCTGGCAGCGGTGAGATCAAGGTCATCCGTGGGATCCCAAAGAGCTGGAACTCGAAACGTGAGCGGCAGCGAGCCCAGGATTATGGTGTCGCCATCCCGAAGAGTCACTGGCCCTTCGACTCTTCCGCCGCTGACAAATGTTCCATTCCTGCTGCCCAAGTCTGTAAGGATGGCTCTGCGGCCGAGGATCCCGATCCGGGCGTGCTTTCTGGAGACACTCGAGGAATCAATGGGAACGACTGAGTCTGGATGCCGCCCGACTAGGTGGTCGCCTTCCCGCAGTGTTACACGACCTTCGTTGTAGACCAGCCAACAGAAAGCCTCCCCGTCGGCGCTCGGGACCTCCGAGGCGACCTCCGCTTTGAACCCATATCCGTATCCGTGGACTGTTCGGACACAGCGGGGTTCTTTCGGGCAGTCTCCCAGGGCAGCTCGGATTTCGGCGATGAGGTTGACGAGGTTGGCCTCGGCCACTGAGGTTGTGGGCCACAGTCGCTTCAGTAGCTCGGCCTTGGGCACCACGCGCGGGCGGGCCGCGAGCAGGATCTCCAAAAGTTTGAAGGCCCTTGGCGAGACGTGAAAAGGTTGCCCGCTCCGATGCAGCACGCGAGCGTCGGTGTCAATCGCGCACTCCCCGAACCTAATCTCCATTAATTTCCACCTCGGGACCCTAGAAAGGTGCAAATTTCGTGCACATTCCTTATGACTTGCTCCAAGGAATGTCTATTTTGGTGATCAGTTTGGCACTGGTGCTTTGGAAGGCATGGATAAACGGGACAGGCGGGGCCATAGACGGGGTGGCAGAAATGCTCAAGCGATGGGTCGCCATTCCACATCGTGACCAGGGCTCGGGCGAGCGGGAACTCCTAGATATGACGCTACTTTTCGGGACTCGTGCGCTCTCACCACCACCGCATCGCACGTTCCGCCCAGGCTCGGTGAAATCGCGCTGGCGCGCCCTCTAGAGAGCGGATCTGCTCTGGGGGAGTGGGGGACCCATCCTGTCGAGCCCTTGCACGCGCCCGGTGTGGACAGCGTAGCGACGGAGGGGTGCGCTCTTCCACGAAGTGGTATCCAGCTTCCCAACCGGGCACAGGAGGACTCTGGTGCTTGCTCCGCTCAAGCCGCACAAACCGCATTTCGTCCTCCTCTCGGTTCGGTGCGTTTCTCACGGGAGGCGACGTGACCAATGGCCACGTCACATACCGCCAGAATGGCGTGGGCTATACGAACTCAACTGTTCCCAACTACCCCCTCTTCGTGAACACCTCGCTCAACGACACAGGCGCGACCCTCATGAAGTAGTTGCCGATGCTGGCCCATGTCGCGAGAACGTGGATGACCCAGCGGGTGACCATAAGGGACAAGCGAGTGAACCGTCCTCACTGATGGGGGTACCGATGCAATCACCTGGCTCTGCCGGGTATCGCCTCCTGCGACATGCGATTACCGTCCTTTCAACAGGCCTCCTGTTCCTCGTCTCAGCTAGTCATACGGCTGCTCAACAGGGCTGCATAGCACCCCAGTCGACAGGGGGGGCGTGCACTCCCGGGTGTGCTGCGGTTGATTGGCGGGACGGTTCCTCCGTGGACGTCCAACTGTCCTCGATTCCCACCGCGTGCGCCAATATTCGCATAAAGGCCTGGGGCGGCGGGGGGTACGCTTACGGCAGCTCTCCATCTGGAACGTGTAACGAAGCCAAGGGGGGAGGGGGAGGGTACGTTGACTTGCAGTTCCAGCTAACCGACGCCCTTCGTAGCACCTACTCTGCACTGAGGCTGGCAGCTGCCACGCAGGGCTTCTTTGGCGACGGCTCTACGGTACATTGGATAAGCGCTTACTGGGGCCCAATCATCGTCGAGGCCGGCGGGGGGGGGAGGCCGGGTGTGTCGCGGGCGACCATAGCGGGCCGATTGGGCAGTCGAATGGAGGCGGGGGGGGAGGGAAGACCGGCGAAGATAGCGGTGGGTGGGGTGGCGGAGGGACGGGGGGAAGCAGTACGGCCGCAGGGACTGGGGGCTCTGCGGGCAACCAGCCGGTTGTGGGAATAGCTTGGGCAGGGAGCTCTGGGTCGGGTCCATCTGGCTCGGCTTGGCCCCCGTGCACCGGTGGGTATGTCGCTGGTGGTGGAGGGGGCGGTAATCCAGGAACGTACTACAACGGTCTGGGAGACTACGGTTATGGCGGTAACGGCTATTACGGCGGCGGCGGCGGCGGCCTGGAGCGCGTCCAACCCGACGCGTCGGGAAACCAAGTCTATGGAGGAGGGGCGGGAGGGGGCGGCGGTAGCTTCGTGGCAGATGGTTGCGTTCTCGGCACAACGCAGGTCGGCACTCCCAGGATGCTCTCGGCAACTTCGGACCAGCCTGGCAAGATGAATGATCGGGATCGCTTCCGCAACTCGGACCCCTCGCA
>DATMML010000039.1 GCA_035570235.1 Vicinamibacteria bacterium
GGGGGGGGGGGGGGTGCGGGTGGACATGAGCGGCGGGTTCGGCGAACAGGACCTGGGGGGCTTCTCGGACTTCTTCCGCACGTTCTTCGGGGGTGCGGGAGGGGGAGGTGGCTTCGAGGATGCGTTTGCGACCCGGCCCGGCGCGGACCTCGAACAGACCGTAGAGCTGAGCCTGCGGGATGTGCTTCGGGGTACCACCCGTACGGTGGAGGTGAGAGGTCAGGGGCACCGCCGCGTGGAGGTCAAAATTCCCCCCGGGGTGAAGGAGGGCTCGCGGGTGAGGGTTGCCGGCGAGGGAGGGGGCGAGGCGGGGGGGCCGCGGGGCGACCTCTACCTTCGCGTGCACATCACGCCCGACCCGAAGTTCGAGCGGAAAGGCGACGACCTCCAGACCACCGTGACGGTGCCGCTCACCACGGCCGTGCTCGGGGGCGAGGCCGATGTCCCCACCCTCGAGGGACCGGTGGGGATCAAGGTCCCCCCCGGAACCGCCCCCGGACAGACGTTCCGGCTGCGCGGCCACGGCCTGCCCCGTCTGGAGGCGGGCGGGGGCCGCGGGGATCTGCTCGCCACCCTGGGCGTGGCTGTCCCTAAGAAGCTGAACTCCCGGGCTCGGGAGCTCTTCGAGGAGCTGCGGGGGCTCGGACACTAGGCGCGCGATAGAGCGGCGGCGCCTTGACCAGCCGCGGGGGTCGGAGCTATTATCCGTCCATCGGAGGAGGACAATTGATGAAAGGCAAGCTGGTCGCGGGCCTGACCGCGGCGGTCGCGCTGGTCGGTTTGAGCGGGGCGGCGCAGGCGCAAAGCAAGAAAGCCGACCGTCCCAAAGTGGCGGTCATGGACTTCGACTACGGCACGGTCAACAACTGGTGGGGACAGTACGACATCGGCAAGGGCATGGCCGATCAGGTCGTGGACGCCCTCGTGAACGACGGCTCCTTCCGTGTCATCGAGCGGAAGAAGTTGGACACGGTGCTGGCCGAGCAGGACTTTGCCCGTAGCGACCGCGCCGACCCCAGTGCGGCCAAGCTCGCCAAGGTCGGGAAGGTGCTGGGCGTGAAGTACATCATCGCTGGCTCCATCACGAAGTTCGGGGGCGAGGAGAAGACCTACGGCGGGGGCGGTTTTGGAGGGGGCAAGATCGGCGGCCTCGGCCTGAAGAAGGCCAAGACCTACGTGACCCTGACCGCGCGCATGATCGACGCCACCACGGGTGAGGTGCTGATCTCCGCCAAGGGCGAGGGCCTCTCGACCAAAGGCGGCGGTCTGGCCTTGGGCGGAGCCGGCGGCGGCGGAGGCGCGGGATTCGCCATGGGCACCAGTAACTACAAGGACAGCGCCATCGGGGACGCGCAAGAGCAGGCCACCCAGAAGCTCGTGGCCCAGCTCGTGGCCCGCAAGGATCGCCTGGAGGAGTAGCTCTTTCCAGGTCACGCGGGGCCGCCGGTTGCCGGCGGCCCCTCTTTTTTTCTACACTCTCCCCGTCGGTACACTCTTCTCCCTGTCCATGTCTGAACCCGTCCTCACGATCGCCAACCAGCTCACCATCCTGCGCATGGCCCTCGCCCCCGTCCTGGTCGTGCTTCTGCACTACCGGGCCCACACGGGGGCCCTCATCGTTTTCGTGGTGGCGGGGTTGACGGACCTCTTGGACGGACTGATCGCCCGCCTGGGGCACCAGCGGACCACCCTCGGCGCCACCCTGGATCCGGTGGCGGACAAGATCCTGCTCGGCTCCTCCTACGTGGCGCTGACCTGGAGCTCGGGGCTCTATTGTGCGATCCCCGTCTGGCTGACCGTGACCCTCCTCTCCCGGGACGCCATCATCGTGGTGAGCGTGGCCGTGATCAACCTGACCCTGGAGCGCCGCGTCTTCTACCCCTCCCTGCTCGGCAAGTTCGCCACCGGAAGCCAGCTTCTGACCGCGGGGGTCGTGTTCCTGATGAACGCGGCGGGGGAGTGTCTGCCTTTGGTGGAGCACCTTTGCCGGCTCACTGCCGCGATCACCGTGGCTTCCGCCCTGCACTACGTTTATCGGGCCTCGGTCCGGCGGGTCCCGCGGCTTCCGGGCGCCTGAGCGGGTCGCGGAAGGCCGATCAGACCCCGAGCTTCTGGCGGAAGTAAGCGAGGGTGTTGGCGAGCCCCTCTTCCAGGGACACCCGTGGCTCCCAGCTGAGCCGCTCGCGGGCCCGGGTGATGTCGGGCTGACGCACCCGGGGGTCGTCGACGGGGAGGGGCCTCGTCACGATCCGGCTCTGCGAGTCGGTCAGGGTCAGGATCCGCTCCGCGAGCTGGCGGATGGTCAGCTCCTGGGGGTTGCCCAGGTTCACGGGTTCGTCGACCTCGGAGGTCATGAGGCGGTAGACCCCGTCCACGAGGTCGGAGATGTAGCAGAGGCTCCGGGTCTGGCTCCCGTCCCCGAAGACGGTGACGTCTTCCCCCCGCAGGGCCTGGCTGAAGAACGCGGGGATGGCGCGGCCGTCCTCCACCCGCATGCGGGGTCCGTAGGTGTTGAAGATGCGGGCGATCCGCGTCTCCACCCCATGCACACGGTGGTAGGCCATGACCATGGCCTCCGCGAAGCGCTTGGCCTCGTCGTAAACCCCGCGGGGGCCCACGGGGTTGACGTTGCCCCAGTAGTCCTCCCGCTGTGGGTGGACCAGGGGATCCCCGTAGACCTCGGAGGTGGAGGCGAGGAGAAAGCGCGCCTTCTTGGCCTTGGCCAGGCCGAGGCCGTTGTGCGTGCCCAGGCTGCCCACCTTGAGGGTCTGGATGGGCACCCGCAGGTAGTCGATGGGGGAGGCCGGGCTGGCGAAGTGGAAGATGAAGTCGAGGGGGCCGGGTAGGGAGATGTAGTTCGTAACGTCGTGCTTGACGAAGAGGAAGTCCCGTCCCGTGAGGTGCGCGATGTTGGTGACATCGCCCGTGAGCAAGTTGTCCATCCCGACCACGCTCAAGCCCTGGTCGAGCAGGTACTCGCAGAGATGGGATCCGATGAACCCGGCGGCCCCGGTGACGAGGGCCCTAGGCAAAGCTCAGCCCGCCGCCCGGGACGGGGGGCGGGGGCGGGAGCGCTCCGCACCGCGTCCCCTCAGTAGGCATGCTTTTGGCCAAACCCCCGGAAGAGGGTCAGGATCAGGATCTTGATGTCGAGGAGGAGCGACCAGTTCTCGATGTAGTAGAGGTCATACTCGATCCGCTTCTCGATCGACGTGTTACCGCGCCAGCCGTTCACCTGGGCCCAGCCCGTGATCCCGCTCTTGACCCGGTGGCGCAGCATGTACTGCGGGATCTGCTTCTTGAACTGGGCCACGAAGGGCGGCCGCTCGGGGCGTGGCCCCACCAGGCTCATGTCCCCCAGGACCACGTTGATGAGCTGGGGGAACTCGTCCAGGTTGAAGCGCCGGAGCCAGGCCCCGATCGGGGTGCGCCGCGGGTCCTCGGAACTGGCGAAGACGGGGCCGGTGTCCTTCTCCGCCTCGTCCACCATGGTTCGGAACTTGAAGATCTGGAACGTCCTCCCGTCCAGGGTCATGCGCTCCTGGCGCAGCAGGATGGGGCCCTTGCCCCCGAAGAGCTTGATGAGGAGCGCGATCAGCGGGAAGCCCAGGCAGAGCACGAGCAGGAAGGCGGTGCCGATCACCACGTCCATGACCCGCTTGACCATGCTGTTCCAGCCCCGGAGGGGGACCTCGTTGAGGCTGATGATAGGGATGCCGTCCAGGTCCTCCAGGGCGGCCTTGATGGTGGCGTACTGGACGAGATCGGGCACGACCTTGATGTCGAGGCACTCGTTGCTCACGGCCTTGATGAGGCCGACCAGCTTGGCATGGTCCTCGAGGGGCAGGGCCACGTAGATCTGATCGGCGCCCGTCTGCCGGGCCACCTCCGCCGCCTGCTCCAGCGTGCCCAGGACCGGGAGCCCCCCCAGACCCGAATGGCCAGGGGTGTCGTCCAGGAAGCCTAGGACACGGTAGCCCAGCTCGCGGTGGGCCCCCAGCGTCTCCGCCACCGCCCGACCCAGGTCGCCCGCGCCCGCCACCAGGACCTTCCTCACGTTGTAGCCCGCTGCCCAGAGCCGCTCCAAGTAGCGGCGTAAGGCAGAGCGACCCAGATTCAGGAGGACCACGTCGAGGAGGACGAACAGACCCACCACCGCCTGGCTGTATTCCCAGAGCGGGGCCACCTCGGGCTGGAACCGATAGTAGACGCGGACGTAGAGCGTGGTCCCCAGGGTCAGGGCGGTTGCGATGAGGACGCTGAAGAGAATGCCGAAGAACTCATCAATGCGACTGCGGCCGCGCTTCACCTGGTAGAGGCCGTGGAAGTAGAGCACCGCCGGCCAGAGCACGGAGAGGAGAGGCAGGAGCAGGAGATAGCGCGAGAGCTCGGGCACGCCCTTGGTGACCGGGATGACGCGGCCGAGGGCTTCGAAGCGGAGGAGGTAAGCCAGGATCCAGGCCAGGTTCGTGGCCACCACGTCGACGACGACGAACGCGGCGACCATCACGCGGGTCTGGAACTTCACCATGGGGGGTTCGTTCTCATGCGGGCCAGGCTCCCCTGGGCGGCTCCTCCGTCCGCCCCTGCTCCTTGAGCGCCTTCTCCACGAAGGCCCGGAACCGAGATTCGAACACTTGGCGGCTGCAGGCCTCGGCGCGGGTTCGAAGCGTAACCCTATTAAAACTCAGGGTCTCCAGGGAGTCAACGGCGGCCTTGAGGCCGGCGGGGGAGCCCTCCCCGAAGAGCACCCCCGTCTCACCCGGAGTGACCGATTCCGGGCCCCCGCCCTCGGCGAAGACCACGGCCGGGCGGCCGCAGGCCATCGCCTCCAGGGGCACGATGCCGAAATCCTCGATCCCGACCATGAGCACGGCGCGGCACGATCGGTAGAGCTCGCGCAGGGTGGGGTCGTCCACCCGGCCGATGAACGTCGCCTCGGGGGGGGCGAGGGCCCGGAGCCGGGCCTCCTCCGGGCCGGTGCCCACGATCTTGAGGGGCCGCCCGGTGCCGCGATAGGCCTCCAGGACGAGGTCCACCCGCTTGTAGGGGGCGAGGGCGGAGACCACGAGGTCGAAGTCGCCCGCGCCGCCCGCGCCGGGCGTGAAGAAGTCGGTGTCGACGGGGGGCGGGATCACCTCCGCCTCGCGGCCGTAGTAGCGAAGGATGCGGGCGGCCACGTGACGGCTGTTGGCCGCGTAACGGTCGACGGCACCGGAGGTCGCCACATCCCAGGCGCGGAGGGCCTCCGCGGCCAGGGGAACGACCCGGCGGGCCAGGGGGGAGAGCCGGGGAGGGGCGAAGTAGTCGAGGTAGCGGTCCCAGACGTACCGCATGGGGGTGTGGCAGTAGCAGAGGTGGAGGGCACCCGACGCGGCCCGCACCCCCTTGGCCACGCAGTGGGAGCTGGAGATCACGAGATCGTGGCCGGCGAGGTCGATAGAGGCGGCGGCGGCGGGAAAGAGCGGCAGGTAATGACGGTAGTGCCGGGCCGCGCCGGGGAGGGATTGCACGAACGTGGTGCGGATGTCGCGCGCCTCCAACTCCGGGCAGAGCGAACCCCGCACGTGCAGAAGGGTGAAGATGGGTGCTTCGGGAAAGAGCCGGGCCAGGGAGAGGAGAACCTTCTCCCCCCCCCGCATGCCGGTGAGCCAGTCGTGGACGAGGGCGACCTTCAGCGCATTTCCTGGGCGGCCAGCGCGGGGAGCGGCCGCCCCAGGGCCCTCAGATAGCCGGAGTGGATGGCCTTGACCGAGCGTTTCCAGCTGAAGTCGCGGACGCGGGACCGGCCCCGCTCCACGAGCACCGCGCGCAGGGCGTCGTCGCCCAGAACCCGCTCGATCCCAAGCGCGATCTCGTCCACGCTGTAGGGGTCCACGAGGAGGGCGGCGTCACCGACCACCTCGGGCAGGGAGGAGATGCGCGAGGTCACGACGGGGGTGCCGCAGGCCATGGCCTCCAGGGGAGGCAGGCCGAACCCCTCGTAGAGGGAGGGAAAGGCGAAGACCGAGGCCAGGCGGTAGAGGGCGGCCAGGGTGCGGTCGGGCACGAAGCCGAAGAAACGCACGTCCTGGCGCACCCCCGCGGCCTCCACGCTCCGGCGCAGGGAGCCGTAGCGGGTCACCTCGTCCCCGATGATGAACAGCTTCAGGTCGTCGTGGCCCGGGCGCTGCTTCACGCGTCCGAAGGCGGCGATCAGGCGTTCGAGGTTCTTGTGGGGCTTGATGTTCCCCGCGAAGAGCACGAAGCGGCCGCGGATCTGGTAGCGCTCCTTGACACGCTCCATCTCCTCCGGGCCGGGATCCTCCAGCATGGTGGCGTCGATCGCGTTGGGCACGACGAGAACGCGCTCGGGGTCGGCCCAGGGATAGAAGCGGAGGATGTCGCGGCGCGAGGCCTCGGAGACCGTGAACACGAGCGCGCTGCGGCGGATCGCGCTCCCCATCATGAAGTGCGCGTAGCGCCAGCCCATGCGGCTGGGCAAGTACTGGGGGAAGAGGAGGTGGATGCAGTCGTGGATGGTCACGACCGAAGGGATGGTGCAGAGCAACGGACGCACGTAGTGGGGCGAGTGGAGGAGCTCGGCCCCGAGCCGGCGGAGCTTGATCGGGATCGTGATCTGCTCGCGGAGGCTATAGCCGGCGGAATCATCCACCACGGGCACGAAGTTGTCGGCCAGGTCGCGGAGGGTGGGGGCGTCGTTGTGGTGGCAGAAGACGAAGTAGGTGCTGTCACCGTCCAGGCCGGCTAGGTGCCGGACCAGGTTGCGGACGTAGGTCCCGATCCCATAGTCCCTCCACTTCCGGGCGTCGATCGCGACCCTCATCGGGACTGCCGCTCCTTGATGAGCTCCTCGCCGCCGGTCGGGGCCCCTCGATTCCCAGAGGTCTCATCCAGGAGGCGCGGGGTCGGGGTCCACGTCGGGTGTCTCTCTCCAAGTGCCACTCCCACCCTAACATGAGCTCCCCGCCGGCCGCAAAGGGAATCAGCCCCTCCGCGCCGCGCGAAGGAGCCGGCCCGCGTCGCGACGCCGGGCCTGGCGTTCCGGCCCCGGCCCGAGGGCGGCCGCCCATCGGGAAAGGGCGAGCAGGAAGACGCGGGCGCGGAGGAAGGCGCGGGGCAGCCATCCGTTGTGCTTCCGGTAGTAGAGGATGTGGCTCCGGTGGTACTCCAGGTCCGCCCGGGAGCCCGCCCTCTGCATGCTCCGTCCGAGATGGTGGAGAACCTCTGCGGCGGGGGTGAAGAGGATCCGCCACCCCGCCCGACGCACCCGGACACAAAGGTCCACGTCCTCCTCGTAGAGGAAGAACGCTTCGTCGAATCCGCCCACGGCGAGGAGGGCCTCTCGCCGCGCGAGCAGGCAAGCGGCCGAGACCCAGACCGGCTCGTGTTCATCCGCGTGGATCCGCTCGGCCCGGGCCAGGGCGGCGGGGACGCGCGCGCGGACGCCGCGCACCAGGCGCCGCTGTCCCCACTCGCTCAGGGGCGTCAAGGCCGGCCCCGATGAGACCTGGATGGTCCCGTCCGTGCCCCGGGTGCGGGGCGCCACCACCCCGACTTCCGGCCGCGCGTCGAGGAGGGCGACGAGGGTCTCGAGGGCGCCCGGGCGGACCTCGGCGTCGCTGTTCAGGAAGAGGATGTAAGGGGCTCGTGCCTCGCGTAGCCCGCGGTTGGCGGCCCGGGCGAAGCCGAGGTTCTCCTCGTTCTCGAGCAGAAGGACGGTGGCAAACTCGCGCCGGACCGTCTCCGGCGAGAGATCCGCGCTGGCGTTGTCCACCACGATCACCTGCAAAGGCAGGGTCGGGTGGTCAGCCAGGGAACGGAGGCAGCGGCGGAGCTCCTCGCAGGTGTTGAAGGAGACGACGACCACCGCGACGCGGGCGGGATCGGGCCCCCCTTGGTAGGGCCCCCTCACGGGGTGGCCCCGTGCATCGCGCCCAGGGTTTGACGGGCGGTCTCGGCCCAGGAGTAACGCGCGGCCAGCGCACGCCCCCGGGACACGAGCGACTCCCGCAGGGCCTGTTCGCTTAGGAGGCGATCGAGGGCTCCCGCGACGGCGGTCACGTCTCTTGGCTCCACCACCAGGGCGGCCTCGCCGAAGATCTCGCCCAGGGCCGGCCGCCGGCTGACCAAGAGGGGTACGCCCCGGGCCGCCGCCTCGAGGGCGGGGAGCCCGAAGCCCTCGTACTCGGACAGGAAGACCGCGGCGTCCGCGGCCGCGTAGCACTCGGCGAGGGTGGCCTCGTCCGCGAAGCCCGCGAGCCGCACGTGACCGCCGAGGTCGAGCATTTGGACCAGTCCCTCGAGGTCGAGGCGGGGATGGGTCCGGTTCTCTCCGATCACGTCGAGGCGGAGCCGGGGCCAGGGCCGGCGCAGGAGGGCCACGGCATGCAGCAGCTCGGGCAGGCAGCGGCGGTTCAGGACCGCGCCCACGGTGAGGAGGTAGGGACCGCGGGCGCCCCGGCGGGCCCGCGCCTCTGCCCGGGGGGGCGGGGGCGGCAGGTCGTCGTCGGGGCCAAGGGGGACGTGGAGGATCCGGTCGGCGCAGTCCGGGAAGCGGCCCGCAATTTCGCGCCGTGTGAACTCGGAACAGGCGAGGACGGTGCGGGAGGCGCGGATGCTCGCCGCCACCAGCACCCGCCGGCGAAGACCGTCGAGGGCACCGAAGTCCTGGGGATGGGAGAAGAACGAGAGGTCGTGTACGGCGGTCACCCGGGGGACGTGGAGGGCGAGGGGACAGGTGTAAGCCGGCGAGAAAAAGACCTGGATGCCGTCGGTGCGGGCGGCCTCGGGCAGGCTCCGCTCCTGCCAGAAGAGTCCGCGCCGGGAAGGGAGGCCGCGGCAGAGGATTCGGGGATGGGCGAGGACGGGATCGGCGGGGGGAGGGCCGTTGAAGTAGGCCACGAAACGGTCGTCGGCGCCCGCGGTCCAGAGCCGGAGCAGGTTGCGGAGATAGCGACCCGTCCCCGTGGGCCGGCCTTGCAGCTCCCGGGCGTCGACGCCGATCGTGAGGGCCCCCGTCCCCAAGGGCCCCTGAGCCGGGCTCACCGGCCCAGGATACGGCGGTAGAAGCCCAGGGTCTCCCGCACCGTCGCATCCCAATCGAAGCGCCGGCTCCGGGCGAGGCCCTTCTGCCGCTGTTCCTCCGCATAGGCGGGGTCATCGAGGACTCGTTCCAGGCCCCCCGCGATCGATCCCGCATCGAGGGGATCGACGAGGGTGGCGGCATCGCCGGCAATCTCCTCGAGGGCCGATCCCCGTGAACAGACCACCGGCAAACCCGCGGCCATGGCCTCGGCAGCGGGGAGTCCGAATCCCTCCTCCAGGGAGGGCAGGACTAGGAGGGCGCAGGCGGCCATGAGGGCCCTGAGTTCGCGGGTGGCGAGGTAGCCGGTGGACCGGATCTGGGGGGCGATCTGGGAGCCACCCTGGGCCCATCCGGGGCCGGGTCCAACCAGGACGAGGGGGGGGGTGCGGGGCCGCCGGCGGGCGAGCCCCATGTAGGCCATGGCCAGGTTCACCACGTTTTTGCGCCCCTCGTCGCTGCCCACGTAGAGGATGGCGCCCCGGGGCAGCCCGCGGCGGGCGAGCACGGCCTCGACCTCGGGGGCGGGAACGGGGGCTCGGTAGATGGGGTCGACGCCGTAGGGCGTGACCGCCAGTTTCTCCTCGGGGACGTCCAGGAGGCGCCGGATGTCGGAGGCGGTGAACTCGGACCCGCAAAGGACGCCGTCCGCGCGACGGACGTGGGCCCGCACGAGGGGCACGTAGTCCCGCTGCACCTCCGCCCGCGTCATCTCCGGATGCTTCAGGAAGAACAGGTCGTGGATGGTGAGCACATGGCGGGCCCTCCGGCCGGGGACGATCAAGGGGTGGGGCGAGTGGATGAGGTCCAGGGGAGCCCCCACCAGGCGGTCCAGGGCCGGCGCCCCCAGCCGGTTCCAGGCGAAGTTGAGGGCGCGGACGGGGATGCGGCGGTCCACGAAGGTGACGTTGGGGGCCCAGGCGCGGGGGGGGTAGCGATCGCGGAGAGAGGCGGAGAAGAAGAAGAAGCGGTCCTCCGGCGCTGCCACCGGCAGCCTCTCCGCGAGGGCGAGGATGTAAGCCCCCGCCCCCGTGGGCCGCAGGAGGGAAGGCCGGAGGTCGAGGCCCACATTCATGGTCGGTTCCGGAAGCGATGATACCAAGCCGGGCCCAGGGGCACGAGGGGCTCCGGAGAGGGTCGTTGTGCTAAAGTCACCGCTCGCTCCCGTGGCCGCCACGGTGGGCCGGAGATACTCGATCGTGAACATAGGAGTGGTGGGCAGCGGATATGTCGGCCTCGTGGTCGGTGCGTGCTTGGCGGAGAACGGCAACTCCGTGGTCTGTGTCGACTCCGACGCAGAAAAGGTCGCGGCCCTCTCCGGGGGCGTGATCCCCATCTACGAGCCGGGGCTCGCGGAGATGGTGCCGCGCAACGTTGCCGAGGAGCGCCTGCGCTTCACCACCGATCTCGCGGGCGCGGTGCGGGGAAGCGAGGTGCTGTTCATCGCGGTGGGGACGCCCCAGGGCGAGGACGGCTCCGCGGATGTGAAGTACGTGCTCGGGGTGGCGGAGGGCATCGCCCGCGCCATCAACGGGTTCAAGATCGTGGTCAACAAGTCCACGGTTCCCGTGGGCACCGCCAAACGCGTGCGGGAAGTCATGGCCGCCATTACCACCCATCCCTTCGCGGTCGTCTCCAACCCCGAGTTCCTGAAGGAAGGGGTGGCGGTGGACGACTTCCTGAAGCCGGACCGGATCGTCATCGGCACCGATGACCCGAAGGTGGAAGCGGTGATGCGGCAGCTCTACGAGCCCTTCGTGCGCACCGGCAACCCCATCCTGGTCATGGACCACGCCTCCGCCGAGCTCACCAAGTATGCGGCCAACGCCATGCTCGCCACCCGCATCTCCTTCATGAACGAGATCGCCAACCTCTGCGACAAGGTGGGAGCCGACGTCCGCCAGGTGCGGCTGGGGTTGGGCCGGGACGGCCGGATCGGGGCCTCTTTCCTGTTTCCGGGCGTGGGCTACGGCGGCTCCTGCTTCCCCAAGGACGTGAGGGCGCTGCTCCGCATCGGCCACGACCTGGGCTGCGAGATGTCGGTGGTGGCGGCGGTGGATCGAACGAACGAGATGCAGAAGCGTAGCCTCGTCCCCCGCATCGAGGCCTATCTGGGCGGCCTGGCCGGCCGCGTGGTGGCGGTGTGGGGGCTGGCCTTCAAGCCCCGCACGGACGACGTGAGGGAGGCCCCCGCCCTGGCCATCATCGAGGCCCTCCTGGCCGGGGGCGCCGCCGTCCGGGCCTATGACCCCAAGGCCAGCGGGACCGCGCGCCGGATCTTGGGCAACCGCGTGGCCCTGTGCTCGCGGAGCTACGAGGCGGTGGAAGGGGCGGACGCGCTGGTAGTGGTCACGGAGTGGAACGAGTTCCGGGAGCCCGACTTTCAACGGATGAAGTCCCTGATGCGCCGCCCCGCGGTCTTTGATGGACGGAACATCTACGAGCCGAAGCAGCTGCGGGAGCTGGGTTTCCATTACGAAGGCATCGGCCGGCGGTGAGGGTGCTGGTCACGGGCGGCGCCGGCTACATCGGCAGCCATGCCGCCCGTGAGCTCAAGGACGCGGGTCACGACGTGGTCGTGCTCGACGACCTCTCGGCCGGGCATCGGGGGGCGGTCCCGGCCGGGATCCCCCTGGTGGTGGGCGACCTAGGCGATACGGGCGCGCTGCGTCGGGCCCTCTCCGGCGTGGAGGCGGTCCTCCATTTTGCGGGCCTCCTGAGCGTCGGGCAGTCGGTCGCGGATCCCATGCCCTATTACCTGACCAACCTCACGAAGGGGGTGGCCCTGCTCGGGGCCATGGCGGAGGCGGGCGTGCGGAAGCTGGTCTTCAGCTCCACCTGCGCGGTCTACGGGATGCCGGTCCGCATTCCCGTGGACGAGGACCATCCCCAGGACCCGATCAGTCCCTACGGGGCGACCAAGCGGGCCTTCGAGAGGGCCCTTGCCGACCTGGCCACGGCCGGGCGTCTGAGCGCGGTGTCTCTGCGCTACTTCAACGCCTCCGGCTGCCATCCCGACGGCTCGTTGGGCGAGGATCACCGTCCCGAGGAGCATCTCATCCCCCTCGCCCTGGACGCGGCGCTCGGACGGCGGCCCCCCCTCACCATCTATGGGACCGACTACGACACCCCCGACGGGACCTGCATCCGCGACTACATCCACGTGCAGGATCTGGCCCGGGCCCATATCGTTGGTCTGCGCGCGCTCGAGGGCGGCGAGCCCTTTCAGGCATTCAACCTGGGGAGCGAGAGCGGCTATTCCGTGCGGGAGGTCCTCCAGTCGGTGGAGCGGGTGGCGGGCAAGCCGGTGCCGGCCCGGGCCGGCGCGCGGCGACCGGGAGACCCCCCCCGGCTCGTGTCGTCCGCGGCCCGAATGCGTGCCCTCGGGTTCCGCCCCACCCATGTGGAGCTGGACGGCATCGTGGAGACGGCCCTGCGCTGGAGGTTGGATCACCCACGGGGCTACGGGGCGGCGGCATGAGCCGGGGCCGCCCCACCCCCCTCCTCGACCCCCTCCTGACCGTGGTCATGCCGGTTTACAACGAGGCGGCCACGGTGGAAGAGATGGTAGGGCGGGTGCTGGCAGTTCCCCTCCGTCTCGAGCTCATAGCCGTAGACGACGGCTCCCGAGACGGCAGCCGAGAGATCCTGCTCCGCTTGGCGGGGGAAATGGGCTTCAAGGTCCTGCTCCAGGAAAGGAACCAGGGGAAGGGGGCGGCGGTCCGCCGGGGCATCGAGGAGGCGAAGGGAGACGTGATCGTCATCCAGGACGCCGACCTCGAATACAGCCCCGAGGAATACCCGGAACTGATGGACCTCATCGTGAAGGGCAAGGCGGATGCGGTGTTCGGCAGCCGCTTCATCGGCCGCCACCGCTGCTTCCTCTTCACCCATTACCTGGCGAACCTGTTCCTGAACCTCGTCACCAACGTGCTCTACAACACCACTCTCACGGACATGGAGACCTGTTTCAAAGCGGTGCGGGCGGACGTCCTCAAGAGCCTGCGCCTTCGCAGCAACCGCTTCGGAATCGAGCCGGAGATCACGGCCAAGCTGTTCAAGCACGGGGCCCGGGTATACGAGGTGCCGATCACTTATGAGGGCCGGGACTACTCGGAGGGGAAGAAGATCACCTGGAAGGACGGCTTCCCCGCACTCTGGACGCTGATCAAGTACCGGTTCATGGACTGAGGCGGGGGCGCCCGGGCATGGGTCACGCCACTGGGGGACGGACGAAAGGGGCCAGGGGCGAAGTTCAGGGCGAGGTCCACCGTACCTTCCTCCTCGGGCCGCGGAGAGTGAGCGCCGCCCTTGCCCTGCCTCGGTGTTCCCGCTATACTTACCCGCCCGGGCCCGCTCGCTAAAGCGCGTCGTTCCAAGGAGATGAGGTCATAGCCCTTCCCGCGTTGCCGCCGCTGAACGGAGTCCCGCCCGCGGCCTCCCCTCGGAGGCGCACCGGCTTGGCGCTGCGGGCCGAGACGCTGGTCGTCTGGGCCCGCTCCGAGGTCCGTCAGTTCATCCGGCTCCTGTCCTACACCCGTCCCTACCGGGGACGACTCCTCCTCTCCTGGGTCGCCACCGCGGGATACGCGGCCTCCGGGGCCGTGCTCGTGTCGAAGGTCAAGCCGATCTTCGACGAGGTCCTGATCCAGGGCGTGAACGTGGGCAGGGTCTCCGCCGCCATCCTCCTCCTCTATCTCCTGAAAGGCGTCTGCTCCTACGTCTCCACCACCCTCGTGGCCTCGGTGGGGCAGAGGGCGGTGACCGACCTGCGCAGCGCCGTGTACGAGCACGTGCTGCAACAGTCGTTCACCTTCCTGGCCCGCCACACCACCGGCGCCCTCATGAGCCACATCACGACCGACGTGGAGAGGATCCAGAACGCGGTCTCGGAGATAGCGGGCGACCTCCTGAAGGAGGGCCTGACCGTCCTCGGCCTGCTGTTCGTCCTTTTCTACATGGACTGGCGGCTGGCCCTGTTCGCGCTGGTGGGCATGCCCCTGGCCTTTATTCCCCTCGTCCGCCTGGGCCGGCGTCTGCGCGCCTCCAACGAGACCTCCCTAAGGCGCTGGCGCGACATCTCCGAGATCCTGCAGGAGACGATCTCCGGATTCCCGGTGGTGAAGGCTTTCGGGATGGAGATGTTCGAGCTCGCGCGCTTCCGCCGCGCCGCCGGCCGGTTGCTCAACGTGAACATGCGGATCACCCGCACCACCGCCGTCCTGCCCCCCCTCATGGAGGCGGTGGGGGGGCTGGCGCTGATCGGGGCCCTTTTCTACGGCAGCAACCGCATCCGCACGGGTGACATGACCCCGGGAGCATTCGCCTCCTTTCTGACCGCGCTCTTCGCCATGTATACCCCCATCAAGCGCCTGTCGCGCGTGAACGCCACCCTGCAGGCGGCCCTGGCCGCCTCCTCGCGGATCTTTGAGGTCCTGGACACCCACGAGGAGGTTCGGGAGGAGAAGGCCGCGCTACCCCTCCCCCGGATGCGGGAGGGGATCGAGTACCGCGGCGTGGGCTTCCGCTACGCGGACGGCCACGGGGCCATCTTGCGGGGAGTGAGCTTCGGGGCCTGCATGGGCGAGGTGGTGGCGATCGTGGGGACGAGCGGGGCCGGCAAGACCACGCTCGTGAACCTCCTCCCGCGCTTCTACGACGTGACGGAGGGGGAGATCACCATCGACGGGGTGGACGTGCGGCGGGGGACGCTGGCCAGCCTGCGCGACCAGATCGGTCTCGTGACCCAGCAGACCGTGCTCTTCAACGACACCGTTCGCGCGAACATCGCCTACGGCCTGGAGGACGTGGACGCGGCCCGCGTGGAGTCGGCCGCCCGGGCCGCCTTCGCCCACGACTTCATCCTGGACCTGCCCCGACGCTACGACACCGTCATCGGGGAGCGGGGGAGCCGGCTCTCGGGGGGGCAGCGGCAGCGCATCGCGATCGCACGGGCCATCCTGAAGGACCCCCCCATCCTCATCCTGGACGAAGCCACCTCCGCCCTGGACGCGAAATCGGAGCGGCTCGTGCAGGACGCGCTCGCGAACCTCATGAAAGGACGTACGACCCTCGTCATCGCCCACCGTCTGGCCACGGTTCGGGAGGCCGCCCGGATCGTGGTCCTGGAGGGGGGCGAGGTCCGGGAGGTGGGGACGCACGAGGAGCTTCTGCGCAAAGGGGGGGTCTACAGCCGGCTCCACGACCTGCAGTTCGCGCCCGAGGACCCCGCCGTATGATCCGGTCGATGACCGGCTTCGGATCCGCAGCGGCGGAGTCCGAGACGCTGCGGGCGGCGGTCACCGTGCGCAGCCTGAACCACCGCTATCTGGACCTCACCGTCCACCTCTCCCGACGGCTGGTGCCCCTCGAGCCCGAGATCAAGGAACTGGTGCAATCCCAGATGTACCGGGGCCGGGTGGAGCTCTCGCTGGAGGCCACGTTTCCCGATGCCTGGGCGGAGGAGGTGGTGGCCTCCCGCCCCCTGGTGTCGCAGCTCGTGCACACCTTGCGCCAGATGCAGGCCGAATACGGTCTGGAGGGAGGGGTGCAGGTGTCGGACATCCTTCGTTTCCCAGGTGCGCTCCAGACCGCGGAGGCCCCCCCCGTCCTGGACCCCGATCGGCGGGGGCGTCTGCTGGCCCTCGTGGGGCAGGCGCTTCAGGGCCTGGCCGCCATGCGGGAGGCGGAGGGGCGGCGGCTCGAAACCGAGCTCCTCCGGAGCCTGGCCGCCATCTCGAGCGGGGCGGACCGCATCGAGGCCCTCTCCGTGGCGTCCCGGGAGGGGCGCCGCGAGGTCCTGCTGGAGAGGCTGCGCGGCCTCTCCGTGGAGCTGGGCCTCGACGACGCCCGTCTCTACCCGGAGGTGGTGCGGGCGGTCGAGCGGCACGACGTGAGCGAGGAGGTCCAGCGCCTCCGTTCGCACGCGGCCATGGCCCGGGAGCTCATCGAGGGGCAGCCGCCCTCGGGGAAGCGCCTGGACTTTCTGGCCCAGGAGCTGATGCGGGAGGCCAACACCATCGGGAGCAAGATCGCGGACGCCGCCCTCGTCCGGGAAGTGGTGGGCCTCAAGAGCGAGGTCGAGAAGTTCCGGGAGCAGGTCCAAAACGTTGAGTAGTCCACGGCCGAGCGTGGTGGTGGTCTCTGCCCCCTCGGGGGCGGGGAAGTCCACCGTGCTGGGAGTTGTGGTCCGGGAGCTCGAGGGGATCCGCTTCTCCGTCTCCCACACCACTCGCCCGCCCCGGCCGGGCGAGAAGGAAGGGGTCCAGTATCACTTCGTGGACCACGCGGGCTTCGAGAAGATGAGGGAGCAGGGCCTGCTCCTCGAGTGGGCCCCCGTGCACGGGTACCTATACGGAACCGCGCTTGCCGAGTACGAGCGAGCCCAGCGGGAAGGGGTGGACCTGCTCCTAGATCTGGACGTGCAGGGAGCGGCCAAGGTGCGGGCGATCCTCCCCGACGCCGTGACCGTCTTCATCCTGCCCCCATCCTATGAGGACCTTGAGCGGCGGTTGCGCGGGCGGGGCCAGGACGACGAGGCCGCCATCCGTCGGCGGCTAGAGGTGGCCCGCGAGGAGCTAAGCCGCTGCGTGGAGTATAATTACGCGATCGTGAACGACGACCTCGCCACCTGTGTGGAGGCGCTAAAGGCCGTCATCCGGGCTGCGCGCTTTCGCATGAGTCGTATGGAAGGGCCGGCCCGGGCCATCCTGGCTACCTTTACTTCGAACAAGGAGACATGAAATCAATGCAGCAGCCGAGCCAGCCGCAATTGATCCTGCCCAAGGACGTGGACAGCAAGTTCCGCTTCATCACCGTGGCCGCCCAGCGGGCCAAGCAGCTTCAGAACGGGGCCAAGCCTCGGGTAGAAGTGAAGAGCCGCAAGGCCACCCGGGTGGCCATCGACGAGGTCCTGGCGGGTTTGGTCTCCTGGGAAGTCCGGGATAAGCCGCCCGCGCCCGTGCCCGAAGCCTGAGGGAGCCCCTTGCCGACCGTCGTCCTGGGCGTCACCGGATGTATCGGGGCCTACAAGGCCTGCGAGATCCTGCGCGAGCTTCAGAAGCGCGAGGTGGACGTCCACGTGGTCATGACGGAGAGCGCGACCAAGTTCGTGGCCCCCCTGACCTTCGAGGCCCTCTCCCGCCACCCGGTCTTCCTCGATCAGTGGGCCCTGGGGGAGCAGAGCGACATCCGCCACATCAGCCTGGCCGACGCCGCCGACCTGCTGCTCGTGGCCCCCGCCACCGCGAACACCCTGGGCCGGTTTGCCCGGGGGATCGCGGACGACGCGCTCAGCACCCTCTACTCCGCCACCACCGCGCCCGTAGTGGTGGCTCCGGCCATGAACGTCAACATGTTCAGCCACCCGGCGGTGCTGGAGAACCTGCGCATCCTGCGCGGTCACGGGGTACGCATCGTGGAGCCGGGGGCGGGCTATCTGGCCTGCGGCTGGCTGGGCAAGGGCCGGCTGGCCGAGGTGGGGGAGATCGTGGAGGCGGCCCTGGCCGCCCTGGCCCGGCGACGGGACCTGGCCGGGGAGGCGGTGCTCGTCACCGCGGGGCCCACCGTGGAGGACATCGATCCCGTGCGCTTTGTCTCCAACCGGTCCTCGGGGCGGATGGGCTACCGGCTGGCGGAGGGAGCGCGCGACCGGGGGGCGCGCGTGACCCTCATCTCCGGCCCCACCTCCCTGCCCGCGCCGCGGGGCGTGGACTTCGTGTCCGTCCGCTCCGCGGAGGAGATGTCCCGGGCCGTGGAGGAGCGACTGGGGGGAGCGACGGTGGTGGCCATGGCGGCGGCGGTCTCGGACTATCGCCCGGCCACGGTGTCTCCCACCAAGCTCAAGAAGACGGACGGGCCCTCCCGGCTCGAGCTCGTGCGCACCCCCGACATCCTCAAGTCGCTGGGGGAGGGCAAGGGAGAGAGGATCCTCATCGGCTTCGCGGCGGAGACCGATCACCTGCGGGAGGCGGCCCGGGAGAAGCTCCGCGCCAAGCGCCTGGATTTCATCGTAGCCAACGACGTGACGACGCGAGAGGCCGGCTTCGGCGGGGAGATGAACGCGGCCGTCCTCATGGACGCGGACGGGCGGGAGACGGAAATTCCGCTCATGAGCAAGCGTGAGCTGGCGGAGCGGGTCTGGGACGCGGTGGCCGCCCTCCGCGCCGGGAAGGGCCGGGGCCGCCTCCAAGAGGCGGGAAAGGGCCGGTGAGCGAGCGGGACGAGGTCCTGGGGGAGCTCCGGGAGCGGGCCCGCTTCTACGCCACCCTGACCACTATCGGCGTGCCCGCCCCCCCGCCCGCCGCTCCCCCCGCGGCGGGTCCGACCGTGGGGGGAGAGGAGCTTAAGGCCGTTCGGGAGTCGCTCGGGGACTGCCAGCGTTGCAAGCTCGCCCACGGCCGCCGGAACATAGTCTTCGGCCAGGGCAACCCCGAGGCGCGCCTCATGTTCGTGGGCGAGGCGCCTGGGTCCGAGGAAGATGTGCAGGGCCTGGCCTTCGTGGGCAAGGCCGGTCAGCTCCTCACCCGGATCATCGAGGCCATGGGAATGAGCCGCGACGAGGTCTACATCGCCAACGTGATCAAGTGCCGCCCGCCCGAGAACCGCAACCCGGAGCCGGACGAGATAATGGCCTGCCAGCCGTTCCTCCAGAAACAGATCGAGACCATCCATCCCCGGGTGATCGTGGGGCTCGGCAAGTTTGCCGGCCAATGGCTGCTCAAGACCGCGGAGCCGATCTCACGCCTGCGTGGCCGCCTCGGGGAATACGAGGGCATCCGGGTCATGCCCACCTACCACCCCGCCTACCTTCTGCGGAACCCAGGGGCCAAGAAGGATGTCTGGGAAGACATGAAGGTCGTGCGCGGGCTCCTCGGCGCGTAGGCCCGCGGTTCCACGGGACCTGGCCCGGCCGTACCCCGCGGTAAGTTAACGGCCGCCATGGAAGGCCGCGCCGTCAACGTCGCCCTCCCCCTCCCCCTGCAGGTCGCCTTCTCGTACCGCCTGCCCCCGGGCCTGCCCACCCCGGAGCGGGGCGTGCGCGTGCTCGTGCCTTTCGGCTCGCGCCGCGTGATCGGGGTGGTCACGGGCTCGGCGGAGGAGGGCTCGGAGCGGGCCCTGAAGGACATCGCGCAGGTGCTCGACGATGGTCCGCTCGTGGCCTCCCCCCTGCTCGATCTGGCGGCCTGGGTGGCCGATCACTACCTCGCACCCCCCGGGGAGTGCTACCGGCTGGTGCTCCCGCCGGCGGGGATCAGAGCCAGCCGGGCGGTGGCGCGTCTCGCCCGGCCGGAGGCGGCCCCCGGAGATCCTGTGGTGGACGCCCTGCGCGGGGGCCCCCTCCGGGTGTCGGTGCTCGCGCATCGGCTGGGCGTCGCGTCCGAGGGTCGCCTGGCTCGGCTGCGCGCGGCGGGTATCGTGGAGGTCGACCAGGACCTGCGCGCTCCAGGGTTCCGTCGCGTGCGGGTGGCGGTCCTCACCGGGGCGGGGGCTCACGCCCGCGGCGCCGCCCAGCAGGAGGTTCTCGACCGGCTCCGGGAGGCCGGGGGCCGAGCCCGCCTCGCCGAGCTCGTGCGCGACCGGAGTTCCCTGCGCGGCGCGCTTAAGCGTCTGGTCCTGGGGGGCGCGGTCCGGATGGAGGAGGAGAGCGACGTGCGCGCCGCGGAGATGCTGCCCGGGGGAGCGGGGACCGCGCCCACCCCCACCGAGGACCAGGCCCGCGCTCTGGAGCCAATCCTGGAAGCGGTGTCGGCGCGGCGCTTCGCCCCCTTCCTCCTGCACGGGATCACGGGCAGCGGGAAGACCGAGGTCTACTTTCGGGCCGCCGAGCGCGCGCTCGACCAGGGCGGCGGCGGCCTCATCCTCGTCCCCGAGATCGCTCTCACCCCCCTTCTCGTGCGCGCGGCCACGGCCCGCTTCGGGAACACCGTCTGCGTGCTCCACAGCGAGCTCTCGGCGGGGGAAAGACACGATCAGTGGTGGCGGGTTCGGGAGGGAGGGGCCCGCTTGGTGCTGGGGGCGCGCTCGGCGGTGTTTGCGCCCGTCAAGGACCTGGGCCTGATCGTGGTGGACGAGGAACACGAGGCCGCCTACAAGCAGGATGAGAGCCCCCGCTATCACGCACGGGACGTGGCGGTGATGCGGGCCACGATCGAGGGAGTCCCCGTGATCCTGGGCTCGGCCACGCCCTCCGTGGAGTCGCACGCCAACGCGCTCCGCGCCAAATACACGAGGCTCGTCTTGCCCGCGCGCATTGGGCCCCGGGGACTCCCCAAGGTGCAGATCGTCGACCGCCGCCAGGTCCTGAAGGCGGGGGGGGACCCCATCTTGAGCCCTCCCCTGCGGGAGGCCCTGGCGGACCGTCTGGCCCGCCGGGAGCAGGCCCTCCTCCTCCTGAACCGCCGCGGCTGGGCCACCAGCCTCCTCTGCCGCGAATGCGGCCTGGAGGCCGCGTGCCCCAACTGCTCGGTGTCGCTGGTGCTCCACGAGGGGGGAGGCACGGCCCTTTGCCACTACTGCGGCCACCAGGGCCGGGCCCCCACCGCCTGCGGCTCCTGCCGCGGCGCCTACCTACGCCTCACCGGCTACGGCACCGAGCGCGTGGTGGAGGCCGTCCGGGCCGCGCTGCCGAACGCGCGCGTGGACCGCCTGGACCGGGACCGCGCGGGTCGCCGGGGCACGGTGGCGCGGGTCCTGGCCGCCTTCGAGGCGGGGGAGACTGACATCCTGGTCGGCACCCAGCTAATCGCCAAGGGCCACGACTTCCCCCGGGTCACTCTCGTGGGGGTGGTGGATGCCGATGTCGGCCTGGGCCTGCCCGATTTCCGGGCCGCGGAGCGGACCTTTCAGCTCCTGACCCAGGTGGCGGGCCGGGCCGGACGGGGGGAGGTGGCAGGCGAGGTCATCCTCCAGAGCCACATGCCCGACCACTATGCGCTCGGCTTCGCGTGCGCGCAGGACTACGAGTCGTTCTTCGAACGGGAGATGGAATACCGACGGACCATGGGCTACCCGCCTGTACAGGCCCTCCTGAACCTGGTCGTGCGCTCTCGGGAGGGGGCGGCGGGGAGGGGGGAGGCGGAGGCGCTGGCCCGCAGTCTGCGCGAGGGGGCGGGGACGTACCGGGTGCTGGGCCCGGCCCGGGCTCCCCTGGCCCGCCTGCGGCGGGAGCACCGGTTCCAGATCCTGCTCAAGGGCTCGCGCCGCGCCATGCGCGAGGCGGTGCAGCGGGCACTGGTCGCGCGCTACGGACCGACCCGCTGGCCGGGGGTGTCGGTGGACGTGGATCCCCTCAGCGTGATGTGAGTAGGGCTCACTCGCCGAAGAGTGAGCGCCACGTGAACAGGAACGGGCTCGGCGTGAAGGAGACCGCGAAGACAAGAAAGCCGAGAATGCCGACCGCCACCCTCACCCAGCCGAGGGGGGCGTGGTCGTTGAGGGTCGGCGGGTGGGGACGGCGGCCGAGGAGGAGGAGCAGAAGGCTCCACAAGAGCCAGGAGGGATGGAAGTAGAGCAGCGCCAGACAGGCCACAATTCCCAGCCGTGAAATGAGGGCCGCCCGTCCACGGACGAGGGCGTAGGTCACGTGGCCGCCGTCGAGCTGGCCGACCGGCATCATGTTGAGGGCGGTCACGAGAAGGCCGAACCAGGCGGCCAGACCGAGGGAGCCGATGGCCAGGGTCATGCCCTCCGGGGAGGGCCCCTGGAGCAGGTCGACGATCCATTGAAAGAGGAGCGGCGCGCCGAAGCCGAGGTATTCAGTTCCTTCGCCGCCGTTAGGCGGGGGAATCCAGCGCGCCTCCAGGACTCCGAGGACGAGTACGGGCAGGCAGACGACAAAGCCGGCGAGGGGCCCTGCGATACCGATATCGAATAGGGCCTTCCGGTTCGGGATCGGACTCCTGATCCTGATGACCGCTCCGAACGTGCCCACAAAGGGCAGAGCCACCCACCCGAGGAGGCCTCCGAGGGGCAGCCACAGTCCGGGGATGAAGAAAGGAAGCGTGGCGTCGACTCTGTAGTAGCGGCAGGCCAGGTAGTGGCCCATCTCATGGGAGAGAAGGATGGATATCAGGGCCACTGTGAGCTTGAGTCCTTCTCCGACGTCCCCAGACCTCTGCGCGCCCGCGAGGCAGACGGAGATCGCGGTGAGCGCGAAGAGGACGACGTGGCGGCCCCATCGGTTCCAGCCGGATTGGCGGGGGCGAAGCTCCGGGAAGCCGCCCGCCCAAGGATCCTCCTCGGGGGTGAGGTGCGCTTCGGACTTCCCGACGGTGGGGTGGGGCCCGGTCGGGGGCAGGGGAAACCTCACGCGGCGCCGGAGTCGGGCGCTACTGACTGAGGTTCTGGAGGTCCTTGCCCGGCTTGAACCGGATGGTTCGGCCTGGCGGGATCTTCACTTCCTTGCCCGTCCGCGGGTTGCGACCGATTCCGCGCTTTCTGGGCTTGACCTGGAAGACGCCGAACCCCCTGAGCTCGATCCTCTCCCCCTTCATCATGGAGTCCTTCATGGCCTCGAGGACGGCCTCGACCGCCACCTCGGCCTTGACTTTCGTGATGTCGGCCGCCTTGGAGACCTCGTTGATGATGTCCACCTTGATCATGGGGATGGACCTCCTTCTAAGTGCCACGTATTATAGGACTAGCCGGAATTCGGTGTCAAACGAACAGTGCTCCCTATCCCTCGCATCGCGATCGTCGGCCGGCCCAACGTGGGGAAGTCCACGCTCTTCAACCGCATCTGCGGTCGACGCAAGGCCATCACCGACAGAGGGGCCGGCTCCACGCGGGACCGGAACTACGCGCAGGTCTCGTGGCAGGGCGCGGCGTTCGAGCTTGTCGACACCGGGGGGCTCCTGCTCGAGACGGACGATCCCCTGCTGGGGCCCGCCGCCGACCAGGCAAAGCGGGCCATAGACGAGGCCGACCTCGTCCTTTTCGTGGTGGACGGACGGGCGGGGCTTCTGCCCGACGATGCCTCCATCGGCCGGCAGCTTCGGCGCGGGGGCAAGCGGGTGGTTGTGGCCGTCAACAAGATCGAGGGCGCCTCCGACGGTGCCCCCGAGTTCGCCCGGCTGGGCTTCCCGACCGTGCTGTCGCTGTCCGCCGAGCATGGGCAGGGTGTGGGTGATCTGCTTGATGCCGCGCTCATGGCCCTGCCGCGGGTGGCGGTGCCGGAGGAGGCGTCCCCGCCCCTGAGGCTCGCTCTCGTGGGCCGGCCCAACGTGGGCAAGTCGTCCCTGCTCAACCGGCTGCTGGGGTCGGAGCGAGCCGTGGTGTCCGCCATCCCGGGCACCACGCGGGACACCGTGGACAGCCTCCTCGAACAGGGGGGCAAGCGCTACCACTTCTTTGACACCGCGGGCATAAGACGGCAGCGCCTCTTGAAGGAGACGGTGGACCAGGTCAGCGTCGTCCAGGCCCGGCGCTCCATCGAGCGGGCGGATGTGGCGATCTTGCTCCTGGACGCCACGGAGGGAGTCCGCGAGATGGACGCCACCATCGCCGGCTACATCCAGAAAGCGGGTCGGGGGGTGGTGATCGCGGTCAACAAGTGGGACCTGGCCCGCGAGCACTCCGCGACCATGCGCGGCTTCGAGGCCGAGGTGCTCCGCCATCTCAAGTTCCTGAGCTGGGCGCCCCGGGTTTTCGTGTCCGCGCGGAGCGGGAAGGGCGTGGCCGGGCTCTTGAGCACGGCCGAGCGCGTGCAGGCCGCCCGCCAGACCCGGGTGACCACGGGGGAGCTGAACCGCCTGCTGGCGCGCGCCGCGGAGGCCCATGCCCCCAAGGCGGACAAAGGCAACCGGCAGGTGCGGATTCTCTTCGGGACCCAGATCGGGATCGCACCCCCCACTTTCGTGCTTTCCCTCAACCATCCTGTCGACCTGCACTTTTCCTACCAACGCTACCTCGAGAACCAGCTTCGGGCGGCCTATGGGTTCGAGGGCACGCCCATCGTGCTCAAGGTGCGGACCCGAAGACACTGAAATATCCTTGAGGGACGGCCCTCTTGACACCTCCAGTACGCTTTCTTCTTGACATCGCCAGGGGGGTCTCATATAATGGTTGAAATCCTTAGCGTAAGCCTTTGTAACTCCTGACTTTTCGCCTTTTCTTGAGCTGGTTCGGGCTCCCATGACGAAGGCCGACATTGCCAGGATTGTGTACGAAAGGCACGGGGGCATCTCGAACCGCGAAGCTGCGCGGCTGGTCGAAATCATCTTTGAGTCCATCAAGCGCCATCTCGGGGAGGGCGAGAAGGTCCAGATCACCGGGTTCGGAACGTTCGTGATCCGCCAGAAACGGGAACGGCGAGGACGCAATCCCCAAACTGGAGAGGAGATGTTGATCAAGCCCCGCAGCTCCGTTGTGTTCCGCCCGTCAAAGCTCTTCGCCCCGGCCGCAATCGAGTAGCTCTCTGCGGTCGCCCGCGATGGAAAAGCAGATCCCCAACAAGCTCTTCTTCAAGATCGGGGAGGTCTGCGAGATCACCGACACCCAACCTTACGTGCTGCGTTACTGGGAATCGGAGTTCCCGGCCCTGGCCCCGGCCAAAAACAGCTCGGGCCAGCGGATCTACCGGCGCCGGGACATCGAGACCGTGCTGCGGATCAAGCAGCTCCTCTACGAAGAGGGCTTCACGATCGCGGGGGCGAAGAAGCGGCTGGAGTCCGAGCTCGCGGGCCGCACCCCGACGCCCACCCCCGAGGGCCAGGTCACGCCGCCTCCCGACGACCAAGGGCGCGCCGTGCTCCGTGAGGTCCGGCAGCAGCTGCGGGAAATATTGACTCTGCTCCAGCGGGATGATACAAAACGGGTTTGACCGTCGGCGTCTCGGGATGTGGCGCAGCCTGGTAGCGCACCTGCTTGGGGTGCAGGTGGTCGCCGGTTCAAATCCGGCCATCCCGACCATAGCCCTTCCCGGGGTAGAGTCGCTCCTCCCCGACGGTGGCCGGAGCGAGTGCGACGCGAGCCGACCCCAAGCGAGGAGGTGACCGGTGGAAGTCCTTTCGACGCTCTTCTCCCCGGCCCGACTGGCCTTCGCGGGGTACATTCTGCTCGTGTACCACGGCGTCCTTGGCCCGCGTCGCTGGTGGCTCATCACGCTCCTCTTTTTCGTGGCGGAGATCCTTCACAACGATTGCCTGAAACCCGCTTTCAATAAGTGGGGCGAACGTCTCGCCGACTGGAACTGGAAGAAAAAGAAGTAGCCGCTCCGCGCGACTCCCACCCCGCCCGCTCACCACTGCTCCCGTCGTTCCCACGGGCCGTCCTCCTCGTCCCCTGAGGAGCGAGTCCTCTGCTCGGCGGCCGCGGGGGCCCTCCCCGATTTGTGGTATTCTGCTCGTTCGATTTGCGGGCCGAGGTCCACACCGGGCAGCCACGCGAGGGAACACCGGAGAGCATGTCGCCTCACCCCTGGGCTTGTTGGTGTGCGGTTGGTCGCGGAACCGAGTCCACCCATCCCGACCGTGACCGGCCGACCGCGCTCCTCGCCCCCGGACGCGGTCTTGGGGTTTTCCCCCTTCCATGAGCCAGCCACTCCTCCTGGTGACGAACGACGACGGTGTCCATGCCCCTGGTATCCGGGCCCTGGCCGCGGCCCTGGCCCACCTGGGGGAGGTGCACATCGTGGCCCCCGACCGGGAGGTGAGCGCCTGCGCCCAGTCCCTGACCCTGAAGCACCCGCTGCGGGCGGAGACCATCGAACCGCGGGTCCACGCCGTGGACGGCACGCCCGCGGATTGCGTGAACCTGGCCCTGGTCAAGCTGCTGCCCCGTCGCCCCGACCTCGTCCTCTCGGGGATCAACCGCGGGGCCAATTTGGGAGAGGACGTCTTCTACTCGGGCACGGTGGGGGGGGCACGGGAAGGGACGTTCTTCGGGCTCCCCTCGGTGGCCATTTCGCTCGCGGCGCGGGCGGAGATGGACTTCGAACCCGCGGCCGCGTTCGCGGCCAAGCTGGCGGCCCTGGTCCTGGAGAAGGGGCTACCGGAGCGCACGCTGCTCAACGTCAACGTCCCCCCCGGGAGCCCGCGGGGCACGGCCATCACCGTGCAGGGGCGGCGGGAGCACGAAGGAACCATCCTCGAGGGCCTCGACCCGCGTCGCCGGACGTACTACTGGATCGAGGAGGGCCGCGATCGGTGGGTGAGCGACGAGATGTCGGACATCCACGCGATCCGGCAGGGATTGATCTCGATCACGCCCCTGCAGACCGACACCACCCACCACGCCGTGCTCGCCGCCTTCCGGGGCTGGGAGCCGGGGCTCAACGGCAAGGGGCGGAAGTAGCCCCGTTTCCGGGCGTGCTCCCGGGGGCCGAGAGGGCTCTGCCCTCAGCCGCCGGCTCCAGCCGGACGGCAAGCTCGAGGGCCGAGCTTCTTGGGCGGCCCGGCGTCCTTCTCCCACGGCCGGGCTGAGTCGGACCAGGGAGGCGGGTGGATATGGTCGGCCTAGTCTGGAACAATCGCGGGAGGGAGGGGCCGTGAGCCTGGAAGTCGCCCGGGTCGTTCCCAGCAGTTGTCCCCTGGACTGCCCAGACGCCTGCAGCCTGGAGGTGACCCTGCAGGGGGAGCGCCTCGCCAAGATCGAGGGAAGCCGCGCGAACCCGGTGACGCGAGGGTTCATCTGCGACAAGGTCCGACACTACGCGGACCATGTCTACGGTCCCGGGCGGCTCCTCGAGCCCGGGGTCCGGCGGGGAGCCAAGGGGGAAGGCCTCTTCGCCTCCGCCTCCTGGGACGAGGCGCTGGACCGGGTGGCGGAGAAGATGGATGCGGTCCGGCGGGAATGGGGGGGCGAGGCGATCCTCCCCTTCTCCTACGGCGGCTCCAACGGCTACCTCTCCCAGGACACGACCGATGCCCGCCTGTTCCGGCGGCTGGGCGCCTCCCGCCTGGCGAGGACCGTCTGCGCCGCCCCCACCGGGCGGGCGGCCCAGGGGCTCTACGGCAAGATGCCGGGGGTGGCGCTGCAGGACTACGTCCACGCGCGCTTGATCGTCATGTGGGGCGCCAATCCGTCGGTCTCCGGCATCCACCTCCTGCCCTTCGTCCAGCAGGCCCAGAGGGCGGCCGCCCGCCTCGTAGTGGTGGACCCCCGCCGCACCCCCCTCGCCCGCCGGGCCGACCTCCACCTGGCGCTGCGGCCGGGGACGGACCTGCCCCTGGCCCTGGCCGTGCTCCGCTGGCTGTTTGAGACCGGGGCGGCCGACGGCGCCTTCCTAGCCGCACACGCCACGGGGGCGGAGGAGCTGCGGCGGCGGGCCGAGCCCTGGACGATCGCCCGGGCGGCGTCGCTGGCGGGAGTGGCGGCGGCCGACCTAGAGGCCTTCGCCCGCCTCTACGCGGCGTCCCGGCCGGCCGTCGTGCGCTGCGGCTGGGGGCTGGAGCGCAACCGCAACGGAGGCTCGGCGGTGGCTGCGGTGCTGGCCCTCCCGGCGGTGGCGGGGAAGTTCGGGGTGCGGGGAGGGGGCTACACCCTCAGCAACTCCGGGGCCTGGACGCTGGACACGGAGGGAGCCGCCGCCGAGCCCGAGGTGCCGACCCGCCTCGTCAACATGAACTTGCTGGGCCACACCCTCATGGGGGGGGTGGATCCGCCGATAAAGCTTCTCTTCGTCTACAACTGCAACCCCCTCGCCACCATGCCCGCTCAGGAGCGGGTGCGGGAAGGGCTCTCGCGGGAGGACCTCTTCACCGTGGTCTTCGACCAGGTGCGGACGGACACCGCGCGCTACGCGGACGTGGTCCTCCCCGCCACCACCTTCCTGGAGCGGAGGGAGCTATCTCGGGGCTATGGAGCCCTCGTGCTCCAGGACGCCCAGCCGGTCATCGCGCCCTGCGGCGAGTCCCGCTCGAACCATGAGGTCTTCACCGAGCTCTGCCGCCGCCTGGGCCTGGCCCGGGCGGGCGAGCCCGAGACGGCGGAGGAGCTCACCGCGGCCATCCTGAGCAGCGATCCCCGGGAGGGCGAGCTCCGGCGGTCCATGCGGGAGGAAGGGGTGGCCTTCCCGGTGGGCGGTCCGGCGCCCGTGCAGTTCGTGGACGTCCTTCCCCGTACCTCCGACGGGAAGGTCCATCTGCTGCCCGAGGAGCTGGACCGCGAGGCGCCCCGGGGCCTCTACGCCTATCAGCCCGACCCCGCCACGGAGCGCTTCCCGCTCGTGCTCATCTCTCCCGCCACCCACCGCACGATCAGCTCCAGCTTGGGCGAGCTGTACTCCCGTCCCGTCCCCGTAGAGCTCCACCCCGACGACGCCGCCGCCCGCTCGATCGCGGAGGGCGACCCCGTGCGGATCTTCAATGCCTTGGGAGAGGTTCGCTGCCGCGCCCGCATCAACCCCGACCTTCGGGGGGGAGTGGCCTTGCTGCCCAAGGGCCTCTGGAGCCACAACACCGCGAGTGGCACCACCGCCAACGCCCTCGTTCCCGACACCCTCACCGACCTCGGGGGCGGGGCCTGCTTCAACGACGCGCGCGTGCAGGTGGAGCGGCTCTAGCCTTTCCCGGGCGGCTTCAAGCCGAAGACCAGGAAGTACTGGTAGGGCAAGAAGGTGTGCTCGCGCAGGAGCTGAAAGCCCGCCGCTTCCATCTGCCGGATCAGGTCTTCGCGGGCGATCTTGATGGACAGGGGTGGACCCAGGGGCAGCTCCCTCTTGTGGAAGTCGATCATGACCACCTGGCCGCCCGGGCGCAGCATCCTCTTCATGCGGGCCAGGTAGGCCTCCTGGTCAGCGATGTGATGCCACGTATCGCAGATGAAGAAGCGATCCACGGAGGCGTCCCGCAGCAGGGGATCGTCGGGCGCGGCCAGGATGGTCTGCAGGTTGCGGATGCCGGCGTCGCGGATGCGGCGGTTCATGTACACCGTCATGTCCGGGCTGATGTCGACGGCATAGACCCAGCCCGTGGGTCCCACCGAGGAGGCGAGGCGGAGGGCGAAGTAGCCGGACCCCGCCCCGACATCCGCCACCACCTCGCCGGCCTTGAGGCCCAGAGCGGCCACGACCTCGTTCGGCTTCTGGTAGGCATCCCGCGCCGGGTCCTCCAGCATCGCGATGTAGGCCTGGGCATCGCCGTGAAGCTGGCGCATCTCGTGGGGCGTGCGCGGCGAGGAGTCCTGGGCGGGGGCGAGGGACATGGGACCGGCCAGGAGCACGGCGAACGCGGCTCTTCGGATTGGCACGGAGCCTCCGATCAAGTTCGGGCCACGGAATGCACGGCCTCGACCAGGCGGTCGACTTCTTCCCGCGTGGTGTAGCAGGCGCAGCCGGCGCGGACGAGGCCGTCCTCCCCGTGGGCCAGGCGGCGGACCGCGGTGGTCGCGTAGAAGTCGCCGTGGGAGACGAACACCGCGTGGCGGGCGAGAGCAGAGGCGACCTGTCCGGAGGGGTGGCCGGCCAGGGTGAAGGCCACGGTGGGTGTGCGGGGGGCCAAGGGGGAGGGCCCGTAGAGCGTTAGGCCGGGGATCTCGCCCAGGCCCGCCCAGAGACGCTCCACGTGGGCTTGGCTGCGCTCATGGAGGGCCCCAAAGACCTCGAGCAGGGAGGCTCGGCGATCGCCACCTCCGGCCAAGGAGGCCAGGAAGTCCACCGCCGCCGCTGCGCCCACCAGGCCCTCATGGTTCTGGGTCCCCGTTTCCAGGCACTCCGGTGCGCGGTCGGGGGCGGGGGCGAGCTTGGGAGGGTCCAGGGCCTCGATCCGCTCCCGCCGGCCATAGAGAACGCCCACGTGGGGGCCGTAGAACTTGTAGGCGGAGCAGGCCAGAAAGTCGCAGTCGAAGCTGCGCACGTCGGGAAGCACGTGGGGTGTGTAGTGAACGGCGTCCACGAAGACGAGGGCCCCCGCCGCGTGGGCCTTCTGCACGGCTCCGTGCACGTCGTTGATCGTCCCCAGGGCGTTGGAGGCGGCTCCGATGGCGAGGAGCCGCGTGCGGGGGGTGAGGGCCTGGGCTAGGTCGTCCTCGTCGAGCTGGCCCGTCTCCGGCCGGAGGGCGACCACGCGGACGGTGAGCCCTCGCTCACGGGCCACGGCGCGCCAGGGGTCGACGTTCGCGTGGTGGTCCAGTTCCGTGACCACGACCTCGTCCCCCGGGCCCCATCCCCGCCCCAGGGCCCGGGCCAGGTGGAAAGTGAGGGTGGTCATGTTGGCCCCGAAGACGATCTCGCCCGGCGAGGCACCCAGCAGGTCCGCGAGGGTGGCCCGGGCCCGGGCGAGGGCGGCGTCGGTCTCGAGGCTCGTGGGGAAGTGCCAGTGCGTGTTCGCGTTGTGGTGGAGCAAGTAGTCGTCCATGGCCTCCACCACCACCCGCGGGACTTGGGTTCCTCCCGGCCCGTCGAAGTGAGCGACGCTCCGTCCCTCATGACGGCGCTCGAGAGCGGGGAAGTGGCGGCGGATCGCCTCCACGTCGGCCACCCTCCCGGTGGTGCGGTCAGTCGCGACTCTCATGGGCCTCCGTTCCTCCGCGCGCCCCGCGGAGCATACCCCAGCTCGTGGCCCCGGCCGCCCCCGCAAAGCCGCACTGCCCGGCCCAGTAGAGGAGGATGATCGGGATGGGAGCGGCGGGGAGGGGGGCGTGGAAGCGATCGAGGGCGATCAGGCTGTCGCTGGCCGCGAAGGCCAGGGCTCCCAGGAGGCCGATCCACTCGTCCGCGCGCGGAGAACCGCGGGCGCCGATGCGTACCGCCGCCCTCCACATCACGACGCAGATGGCCAGGACGTAGAGGAGGACGGGAACGGCCAAGGCGCCGAGGTTGGGCAAGAGGAGGGCGTAGATCGAGGCGCCCCACCCCGCAAACGGCAGGGCGCGGAGAATCGCGAGCCGCGGGGTGTCGAGAAAGAACCCGGTCGCGTAGGCCACGTGCGCGCCCAAGAAGGCCAGGAGGCCAGGCAGGAAGAGGCCGCCCTCGAGGAGGGCGTCTCCGACCGCGGAGAGACAGAGGCCTACGGTCACGGCGCGGGCGAGAGGATCGCGCCTTTGCGCCGCCACTGCCGCGGCCAGACACAGCACGGGGAGGGGCTTGGTCAGGAAGCGCAGAGCGGGAAGGTCGAGCCCCAGTCCGACCAGGAAAGCGGCCGCGGCCAGGAAGCCAAGGCCGGCGAGCGTCACACGCCACCGCATGGCGCGGTGATTCTAACGGACTTCACGGTCCTCCCGCCGCCCGCTCCATCTTTGGTGTAGGCTCGGGCCGCATGGACGCCTTCCGCAGCCTCTTCCGGCCCCTCAACGGGCCGCGGGCGATCGTGCTCGCCCTCTTCATCGGCCTCCTCGTGCTGTTCCGCCACGTACTCGTGCTCCTGGTGTTCATGGTGGCGTTCGCCCGCCCGCTGCGTCTGGCCTCGCACTGGCTGGCAAGCCATACCCGCCTGCGCCGCTCGGTCGCCCTCCTGCTCCTGCTCGCGTCGGCCGCCGGGCTCCTGACGGTGGCGGTGGACCTGGGGATGGTGCGGGCGTTTGAGGCCTTCCTGGCCGCGCGGGAGGCGCTACCGGAGCGGATCGCCGCCTTCCGGCAGACGCCGCTCTTCCTTGAGGTTCAGGAGTACCTGGGGGGAGCGGATCTCATCGTAGACGCCGCCAAACGCTATGCGGCGGGGATCCTCGGCTATTTGGCGGTGGTGGGCCACCTGGTCCTGCACGCCTTCATCGGCTTCATCCTGGCCGTGGTGTACGTGCTGGAGCAGGAGGAGATCGACGGCTTCCGGGACCGGCTGGACCCGCGCTCGCTGGGGGGGACGCTCCTGCGATGGCTGGGCTACTTGGCGGACGCGATTTCCGTCACCCTGCAGTTCCAGATGGTGGTGGCCGCGTGCAACGCCGTCCTTACGTTGCCCGTGCTTCTCTTGGTCGGCATCCCCCACGCGGCGCCCCTTCTCTTCATGATCTTCTTGTCCGGGATGGTCCCCGTGGTGGGGAACTTTGTGGCGGGGGCGGTCTTGACCCTGCTTGCCTACCAGGCCAGCGGCTGGCCGGGGGTGGCGACCTTCGTGGGCCTGACTTTCCTGCTGCACAAGGTGGAGTCGTACTACCTCAACCCCCGCCTGGCCTCAAGGCACGTCCGGCTCCCCGGCTTCGTGCTCATCATCAGCCTGATCCTCTGGGAGGACCTGCTGGGCTTCGTGGGCCTCTTTGTCTCCTTCCCCTTCCTCTATGTGGCCAGCCGGATCGGAGCGGAGTTTAGGGAGGAGGAGGGAGGCGCCGTCGCGCGGGCTCCGCAAGCCGCGAGCGCCGGCTGAGAAAGACGAAGGGGAGCTGCCCGGTAAGGCAGCTCCCCTTGTCCAAACGAAAGAGGAAGAACTACTTCTTGGGCTCGTCCTTCTTGGGCTCGTCCTTCTTGGTGTCGTCCTTCTTCTCTTCCTTCTTCGCCGTGGCCTTGGTGCTCTTCTTGTGGGTGGTCTTCTTCTCGTCCTTCTTGTCCGCCTTCTTGGTCTCGTCCTTCTTGGTGGGCTCGGCGGGAGTGGTAGTGGCCGTGGTCTGCGCGAAAGCAACGCCGGAAGCGAACAGGAACGCGATGAGCAGCGCGAACTTCTTCATTAGATTCAATCTCCTAAAGAGGGGTTGAGAGCAAAACAACCATCAACACCCTCTAGTCCAGCAAGAGGGATGCCATAGGATGGGTGTAGCTCTGGTCGGCGTAAGGCTCTATTGCTGATGACGTTATGGACTGCGACGGGGAAAGGAGGCCGAGGCAGCGGGTTTGCGTGCACGCTTCCGAACAGCAATGTGCACGATTTGGTGCACCCCAATCCGGAGCGCCGCGAGCGCTTCCGCTGCGCCTCTCCGTGACCGCATAGCCCCCGCTCCTGGATCGTGCCATGCTCTGCGTCGCCGGAGGATCCCATGAGCAGCCCCAGCCAGCCCATCGTGCTCGTGGCCATGGGGGGCCACGCCTTCATGCAGCCGGGCGAAGCGGGGACCATCGACGAGCACGAGCGCAACGCCGACGGCATTGCCTCCCTCCTCATGACCCTGGTCGAGCGCGACTACCACCTTCTGATCACCCACGGCAACGGGCCCCAGGTCGGCAACCTCCTCATCCAGCAGGAGGGTGGGAAGGAGGTGCCCGCCCTGCCCCTGGACGTGCTCGTGGCCATGACGGAGGGGAGCCTCGGCTACATTCTCCAGCAGAGCTTGCTCAACCACCTGCGGAAGAGGCAGATGCGCCGCTACGTGGTGACGGTGGTGACGCAGGTCGTGGTGGACGAGAACGACCCCGCTTTCAAAGAGGCGCACAAGCCCATCGGGCCCTTCCTCACCCGGGAGGAGGCCGAGCACCGGCGCGATCAAATGGGCTGGAAGGTCAAAGAGGATGCCGGGCGGGGCTGGCGCCGCCTGGTGCCGTCGCCCCGGCCCCTGAAGGTGGTGCAGCGCCACATGATCCGCGACGCGGTCCGAGCCGGCCACATCGTGGTGGCCTGCGGCGGGGGGGGCATCCCGATCAAGCAGCGGGCGGACGGCAGCTACGCGGGTGTCGAGGCCGTGATCGACAAGGACCTGACCTCGAGCGTGCTCGCCACCGACGTCAACGCCGCCCTGCTCATCATTCTCACCGCAGTGCCCCAGGTCTACATCAACTTCGGCAAGCCCGACCAGCAGGCGCTGGGCGCGGTCACGCTCGAAGAGCTGGAGCGGCTGCAAGGGGAGGGCCACTTCCCGGCCGGGAGCATGGGGCCCAAGATCGAGGCCGTGATCCGCTTCCTGCGCAGCGGTGGCCGCCGCGCCCTCATCACGAATCCCGAAAGCCTCCCCCAGGCCATCGACGGGCGGGCGGGCACCCACTTCATCGGGGGGATCTGAGGGAAGGCCGCTTCAGCTCGAGACGCGGATCAAACCCCTCAATCGGGCGTGCTGGGGGCCGCTCGGGTGGGCCCACTGGAGGCCGTAGCAGAGGGCGCCCGCACCGTTGCGACCGGTCTCGCCCCAGACGACGCGCCCGGCCGCCTGGAAGGGCTGGGGCTCGAGGGCGAAGCTCAGGCGAAGGACGAGGTTCTCTCCCACATCGAAGGCGCCGGTCGTCCACACGCAGGCCCCGGCATCCGAGATGTTGGCGACCACGCCGAAGGCGCGGGGCAAGCCTTGGTTCTCGATGACGACCGTGACCGCGCTCCTCGGGATCACGCGGAGCGCATTCCGCTTGCGCATAGCCTCCCGGCTCCCCTTTACCGACCGACCCGCCCCCGGGTCGCCGGGGTCGCGGTCCGCTGAAACGGCCCCGCCGCCGGCGAGCAAGTCGAGACTACGCTCGGAGATGGGTCGGGTCAAGCAGGGCCCAGCCGCCGATGCGGAGCCACGGGGCTCAGGGGCGACCACACGCCAGCACCTGGGCTTTAGCGCGGTTGGTGCTGAGCAGAAGCTCGTCGTCGCTATCCGGAAAGCGATTGCCGGGCGAACGCTGGAGCATCAGGTCTACGGCGAGCCGCTCACGCGGGGAGAAGTCGGATAAGTCATAGATTTCCGGGCCGTTAAACATCACATCCCCGACTCGTGGAGAGTGCCCGAGACCGAAGGTATGGCCCAGCTCATGGAGCACCAGGGGCAGGCGCAGAGCCAACTCCCGGCTGCGCAGGGCGACGGTCGCGCCCGTTATGGCGCCGCGGCTGTCGATCTGGCGGCGGGTCACGCCTCCCGCTCCGAGTTGCAGGAGCACGGGATCGTTGGGGTCGATCCAGGTGCTCACGGTAAGCGCCCCCGGGGGGGCAGCGTCGGCCACCATGTACGTCACCACTCCCTCGGTGGCCGTGGTCAGCAGCGCGGCCGCCTGCTTGTGGATCTCCAGGGCCGCGGGGTCGGACCGGATCTCCGCGGAGGGCACGACGAAGACGGGACCCCGGAGGACCCGAGCCAGGGGCTGCCCGGCGGAGGGGCACGTGGCTTCCGTGCAGTTGTAGACGAGCCGGGCCGAGTACTCCTCGTCCAGTCCGGTCGGGCTGACTTTCGGCCAGAGGCTCAACGGGCTTGACCGAAAGAGTGTCCGGCGCTCCAGGAAGCCCGAGGCGCTCGCATCCACGTCCGTGGCGCCGGTGGAAACAGCCAGGAGCACGATCTTCCCCTCCGAGTCCGTCGTGTAGGCCCGGCCGTCCACAAGGACGCGGACTCCCGCCACCGGCTGCTGGGTCTCGCCGGAGATGAAGCTCAGGGCGTGGAGGGCGTGGAGGGATTGAACGGCGGGAGCGCCGGCACCGCCGAAAACGGGGGGAACCGCGGCCGCCGGCGTGGGACCGGTGGGGCTGCCCCCGTGGCACGCGACGAGGCCGGACGCGAGCGCTAGCAACGCGACAGACTGCCTCATGGGTTCCCCCGGAGGTGACCGCAGCCCTCTTCGGACCTGACTTGCCCGCGTCCGGCCTCGGCCTGCACTAGTGAGCTACGGACGGGCCGAGGTTGGGGACGTGATGGAAGTCACCCCCTGGCCTCTTACGAGCAAGGCGCGGGCCAGGTTCTTGGAGCCGGTTCTGTCCGGAACAAGCGGAGGCGGGCGCGGCTTCGGCACCACTTCGTGTCGCCTCCCAGCCACATCGGCGGCGACGGACTCCCGCCGTGCCATAATCGGCCCCGGCCCCGCCTTGGGCAGCGAGGGGGACGGTGCTACATCGGAGTCGGCGCCCTCGACGTGCCGTTCACGCTTCCCGCGGCGTCCGCCAAAGGTCGGCGGGGGTCTCGACGCTCCGCGTGCTTAACCTCACGCCCTCCTGGCCGTAGCGCCCGGCATGTGGGCGAGTCAGGAGGCCACGCTACGATGAACCGCCGCCGAATCAAGTCGAATAAACAGCCCTGGGCGCAGCGTCTGCTCGCTCGCACCCGGGGGGGCGGGGGTCGCGTTCCATCAAGCGCTCCGGTGAGGGAGGTGCGGTCATGAGCCCCCGCGGCCGTCCGGCCGGCCAGGTGTTGGGCTGGGGTCTGCTCGGAACCGCCCGCATCAACCGCTCCCTCGTGCCTCCCCTGCGCGCCTCCAGCCGCAACCGTCTCCTGGCCGTGGCCAGCCGCTCGGCGGAGCGGGCGCAAAGCTACGCGCGGGAGTGGGAGATACCTCGCTCCTACCCGGACTACGAAGCGCTCCTGGCCGATCCCGAGGTGGACGTGGTCTACATCCCCCTCCCCAACGCGCTCCACGCTGAGTGGACCGTGCGGGCGGCGCAGGCGGGCAAGCACGTGCTCTGCGAGAAGCCTCTGGTGCTCTCCGCGGAGGAGATGGCGCGGGTGGAGGCCGCGGCCAAAGAGGCCGGGGTGGTGGTGACGGAGGCCTTCATGTACCGGCACCACCCTCAGACGGAGCGGATCCGGGCGCTCGTGAAGGAGGGGGCGGTGGGACAGCTCGGCCTGGTGCGGGGGTGTTTCACCTTCGACCTCACCCGGTCCCAGGATGTCCGCCTCCTCCCCGAGCTGGGGGGCGGCAGCCTATGGGACGTCGGATGCTACCCGGTGAGCTTGGCCCGGTTCGCGATCGCCGCGGAGCCGGTGGAGGCCTTCGGCTGGCAGCGGAGCGGTCCCTCGGGGGTGGATGAGGTGTTCACCGGCCAGATGCGATTCCCGGGGGACGTCCTCGTCCAGTTCGACTGTGGCTTCCGCTCGCCTTTCCGGGCGGAGATGGAGTTTGTGGGGACGGAGGGAGTGCTGCGCGTACCCTGGCCTTTCCGCCCGGGAGCGGACGCGAGCGTGATGCTGACGCGGCGGAACGGGGAGACGGAGACCATCCCCACGGGGGGAGGGGACCGCTATGCCCTGGAGGTGGAAGACGTCGCGGATGCGGTTCTTGAAGGCAAGCCCCCGCGGGTTATTCTGGGAGAGAGCCGGGGCAACATGGTCGCCCTCCTCGCCCTCCTCCGGTCGGCCCGGGAAGGTCGCCCGGTGCGGATCGGCTAGGCGCGGAGGCTGGCGGCGGGGATTCGCACCAGCAGGTCCGCGAGCTCGCCCCGGCTCTCGGCTCCAATCGTGAAAGCGTCCAGCACGGGCGAGGCGAGGGCGTAGGCGAGGGCCTCGTCCACGCGATGGCGCATTTGGCCCTGGCCGAGAATCTTCATCCCGATGACGCCCTTCCCCTTTCGCTTCATCTCCTCGAGAACGGGGAGGACGGTGCCGGGGGGCGCGTCCATGTAAGCCCCGATGGGATTGAACCGGGCCAGGTCCACGTCCACCCAGTCCGTGGCGGCGGCAGTGCGGAGGGCCTCTAGAGAATGGCAGGAGACCCCGTGGGCCCCGATCACGCCCTTCTCCTTGGCCTCGCTCAGCACGGCCATCGCCCCCTCCCGCCGCCGGGGCCAATCGCCCTCGGTCAGGCAGTGCAGGAGCAGAATGTCGATGCGGTCGGTCCCGATCTCGCGGCGGAACCGGTCGAGGTCGGCCCGCATCTCCCCCTCCGTCTGGGCTTCGGTCTTGGTCATGATCACGACCTGGTCTCGGCGGAGCGTCTTAAGGGCTTCCCGGGCGTGGGCGTGGGTGCCGTAGGTGTCGGCCAGATCCCAGAAGGTGAGCCCCTGGTCGACCCCGGCCCGCAGAAGCCCGGCCAGGCCGGAGAGGCCCAGCTGGCGCGATTGATTCGAGCTGCCGCCAAACCCATGGGTCCCCGTGCCCTGGGCCAACCGAGAGACCCGTATGCCCGTGCCCCCGAGGGCGACGATGTCCTGGGCCTGCCGCGGGCGCGAGGCGGCGAGGAGGGGAAGGCGGCCCCAGCCGATGAGGGCGGCGGCCGCGGTGCCCTGGCGGACGAAGTCGCGACGGTTCATGTAGCACCCCCTTGCGACGACTCTAGCACGGCTGAATGGCGGACTCGCTGCCCTGTTCCAGCTTGAGGGCGATGTAGGTGGCGGCGGCGGAGAATACCACGGACCAAACCAGACCCTGGGCCACGGACCGGAGGCTGACCTCCGGAAGCGCCCGGTCCGGCCCCACGACCGGCGGGTAGACCTCGCCCGCCCCCAGCTCGCGGAAGGCCTTGTCCGGGAGGCTCACCTCGTCGTCGGTCGCTTCCGGGCGGTGGCTTGTCGGCCAATGGCTCCCTCCGAGGCCTGGAAAACCGGCTAGGGCGGGTACTTCTCCATGACCGACTCCACCACCCGGCGCGAGAGGGTGTGGTAGAGGAGGCGGGCGGCGGCGAAGATTTCACGGGCGAGCGCTCGGGTGCGGGCGTGCATGCCGAGCGCGGTGTAGAGGGGGCGGAGGTATTTCATCCGGCCCACGCGGGTGAGGACCTCGCGGATGCGGTCGAAGGCGGGGGGGTAGTCGGATCCCGCGGCGATGGTCAGCCACTCCACCAGGATCTCGTAGTTGCCGCGGGCCGAGAGGCCGAAGGCGGAGTCCAGCCATTGGCAGGAGGCTGAGTCCAGCTGTCGCGGCAGGTGCTGGAGGTAGACGAGGGTCTCGCTCGGGCTCCAGCGACGCATCCGATCCGGAGCCGGCCGCGCGCCCGCGGGCCAGCCCTCGGCGAGGGCGGTCAGCTCCTCGAGGGCGGGGGAGCGGAAGACGGGTGCGTTCTTTGGGAGGCCCGCCTGATAGAGCCAGGTGTCGACCTCGACGCGCCCCGCCACCCCCGGCAGTTGCTCCTCAAGGAAGGCGATGAACTCCTCGGAGGTGATGGAGGTGAAGCGGAAGCGATCGATGTAGGCGCGTAGGAAACGGTCGAAGCGCTCCCGGCCGGCCGTGCGCTCGATCAGGGTCAGGAGGCGCGAGCCCTTTTCGTAGGGGATGGAGGAGAACGCGTCGTCGGGGTCGATGCCCTTGAGGTCGGTGCGGAGGCGCGTGAGCGGAGACTCCGCCCCGAACCGCTCCACCGACTGCTCGAGAGCCTTCTGGCCAATGGCCCAGCCGAGAACGGCCTCCGCCTCGCCGTGGAGGGCCTCGAGGATTCGGCGTTCCGCCCAGACCGTGAAACCCTCGTTCAGCCAGAAGTGGTCCATGGTGGCGTTGGTGACGATGTTGCCGGTCCAGGAATGGGCGAGCTCGTGCGCGACCACGTCGACGAGCGAGCGGTCGCCGGCGAGCAGGGTGGGGGTTAGGAACGTCATCCGAGGATTCTCCATCCCGCCGTAGGGAAAGGAGGGGGGGAGCACGAGCATGTCGTAACGGTCCCATTCGTAGGGCCCGAACAGCTGCTCGGCCTTGGTGAGCATGGCCTCGATTCCCGCGAACTCCCAGGCCGCGGCCTCCACCGTCTCCGGCTCCGCCCACACCCGGGAGCGCGGGCTCAAATCACGGGGCTCCAGGTGGCCCACGGCCAGCGCGAGCAGGTAGGAGGGGATGGCCTGCGGCATCTCGAAACGGAAGGTACGGGCCCCCGGCCGGGGCGCGGGCCGGTGGGCTCCCGGGGCCGCGGACATGACTGCGGTCAGGGCCTCAGGCAAGGTGACCTCTGCCTCGTAGGTCACCCTCACATAGGGGCTGTCCTGGAGGGGCACCATGGTGCGGGCGTGGATCGGTTGGCACTGGCTGAACAGAAAGGGGTGGCGCTTGCCTTCGGTCTGCTCGGGCGTGAGCCACTGGAGGCCCACCGCTTCCGGCGACGTCTCATAGCGGATCGCGACCTCGCGGGTTCCCGGGGGCAGCTGGAGGCGCAGGCGGCGGCCCAGGATCGGGTCGGGGTCCCCGAGGGCGAAGGGAACGCGCACTCCCTCGCCCGCCTCCACGGATTGGATGCTGAGCCCCTTGGTGTCGAGGTCGAGTTGGCCCGCGTCCGAGCCCGCCAGCTCCAGGACGACCACGCCCTCCAGGGACCGGCGCTCGAAGTCGACGGCCAGGCGCAGGCGGAGTCGGCGGGTTCTAGGCTGGTCCGAGTCGAAGTAGGAGTGCGGATCCGGGCAGGTCACAAGTGTTTGTCTCCAGAGTTGTCGCGGGGAGCGCGTCGAGTCTGGGGGCGTGCCGGTCAGACCTGCCCGCGCTTGAGCTCCCCGTCGATGGAGGGTCGGACCTCGGGCTTCAGGGGGGCGTCGGCGATGAAGCCCACCGTGAGCAACCCCCCCTCCACCGGGACGCGCCAGGCGGTCAGGTGCTTGCCGCTTAGGGGTACCGAGACCGAGCGGGTTGGCGCGTCCTTCAGGGCCTTGTCCATGGCCGGCACCAGCCGAGCCGCGATGGCTTCCACGCCAGGGGGGGGCCAGTCCCCGCTGAAGGCGGCGATCTGACCTTGAACGTTGATGAGGAGTGCGCCCCCGGCCCGGGCCAGAAAGAGGCAGTCCTGCAGGATCTCCGTCCAGGTGGGCGGCGCGGGCGGCAGGGGTGGCTCCTCGGCCATGGCCGACTCCAGGTCCGCAACGAGCTCGAGCTCGGGCTCGGCTTCGTGGGCGGAGGGAGCGGAGAGAGCGGAAGGGGCGGATTCCGCTTCGCCCTGTATGTCCGGCAGGTCGGGTTCGCGCTCCGTCTCGAGTTCGAAGACCGGGGGTGGCACGTGGGGCTCCGGCCGGGGAGGAGCGACAATCCGCTCCGGCTTGGGCGGCAGCGGGGGCTCCACCGCAGAGGGCTCCGGCTCGGGGGGGCGCGGGGCGGGCCTTGGGGCTAGCGGGACGTCTGCGGGGGGGGGCGCGGGGGCCCCGCTGGGCGGAGGGGAGGCGGGCCGGCCGAGGGCATCCCGACTCGCGGTCGGCTGACTCAGGCGGCGGGCGATCGCACGCGCCGTCTCGAGGTCAGAGGAGCTGCCGGGCGGGCTTAGCTTCATGGGGCTGTTTCTCCATTCCACGGAACCGGTCCATCCGTGCCTCGAGCTCGTCGGCTAGGAGCTCGAAGCGGCGCGCCTCGGGGATGGGAGACCCGCCTAGAAAGCCGAGGGGGAGGCCGCCCTCGCTCGCCCGGGCGAAGACCTCGGAGCGGGGCACGATCGTTTCGAGAGCGTCGGGAAAGCCGTTCCAGATCTCGCGCAGCACGGCCTGGACGCTGGGCTTGTCCCTCTCCACCATGGTGGGGAGAATGCCCAGGAGTCGCAGACGGGGATTTTCATTGGCTTGGACGTGCTCCAGAACGCGCAGGGCTTGGGTCATGGAGCGCAGGGCGAGAGCCTCGGTCTGGAAAGGCAAGAGAACGAAGTCCGAGATGGCCAGGGCTGCCCGGGTGACCATGCCCATGCCAGAGGGGGTGTCCATCAGGACGATGTCGAAGCCCTGTTCGACGCTGGCGAGCGCGTGCTCCAGAATCCCGGGGCTGGAAAGCTCGCGTTCATAGGAAGAGACATCGGTAGGGTCCAGCCGGCCGCGCGTCAAGAGGCTCAGGGCGGGGAGATGGGTGGCGGTGACCGCCTGCCTTGGCTCGGCCTGGCCCATGAGCAACTCGGCCAGCCCTTGAAGCTCGGCGTCGCCCTTGGCCAGGGACAATGCGATCCCCCCCTGCGGGTCGAGGTCGGCCAGAAGGGTCTTGCGGCCCCGGTCGGCTAGGGTGACCGCCAGGTTCAGGGCGACGGTCGTCTTGCCCACGCCCCCCTTCTGGCTTGAGATCGCCACTCGACGTGCCATCCACACCCCCTGTGCGCCTGCAGTGTAGCGCCGGGCGGGCGAGTCGTGAAGTGGATGGCCCCGAATTTTGGGGTTTCGTCCGCCCCACCTCCGAGGCGGGGGCGAGCCCGAGGCGGCCGGTCCGGCTCCGGGAGCCGCACCCAGTCGTCTGGATGACTCGTGTCAGATCAATAACTTGAAGCCAACCAATCCCGGGAGTGTGGCGTCTTTTCTCATTTGAGGAGTCGCGAGAGAGATCGACCCTCGGAGGTGAGCATGACCAAGAAGCATGTCGCCGGGCTCGTACCCGCGGTGACACTTTGCCTCGCCACGCTTGCGGTGGGGGCGTCATCCCGGCAGTCAGTCACGGTGGAGTTACCAGAGGCGACCGCGCTCAACGGCACCCAGCTGAGCGCGGGCACTTACACGATTTCATGGATGGGCGAAGGACCCGAAGTGGCCGTGACCGTGAAGAAGAGCGGGAAGGTCGTGGCCGAGACCCGTGGCAAGCTCGTGGACATCGGCCGCAAGGCGGAGGAAGACGCGGTGGTCGTGAGGACGGACGGAGGAGGCAGCAAGACCCTGACCAAGGTCCAGTTCGGAGGCCGAAAGAGCGCGCTCGTCGGAGCGCTTGACCGAACGCGACGCCCGGCAGCCGGTTGCGACCAGCAGAGGCTGCCCAAGGCTGATATGGAGTGACGGCTTGTCAAGCCCTAGCGTTGGGACTTGCCGTTTTGTTCTTGGCATTCGTTGTGTCCGTTGTCCGTTATCCGTTCCTCCTTCGGAAGACGAAGACGACGGATGAGGC